>CBDUGR010000001.1:0-18065 GCA_965366515.1 uncultured Gammaproteobacteria bacterium
CACCTTGAGCACGTTCAGCGTCAACACTTCGTCGCTTCGTCCTGCACCCCAGTTAACAACGAGAGCCACACTGGCGTACTCCAACCCCAACTCTCTTGCAAGGCTGGCTTCCGGCATTCCGGTCATACCCACTATGTCACACCCGTCACGCTCCAGCTTATCAATTTCGGCACTGGTTTCCAGCCGAGGTCCTTGCGTTGCCCCGTAGACCCCCTTGTCGTTAAAGGGCACACCCAACGTCCGCGCAGCTTCAATCAGCTTATTCCTTACATTTGGGTGGTAGGGCATAGTAAAATCAATATGGCTGACTCGATCCTGGGATCCATCAAAGAAAGTATGTTCCCGTCCATACGTGTAATCGATAATTTGATCCGGTATGCAGATTTTTCTGGGCGCCATAGCGCCGGTTATTCCCCCCACCGCATTCACCGCAACTATAGATCTGACTCCGGCTTGCTTGAGCGCATACAGGTTCGCTCTGTAATTAATCTTATGTGGTGGAATATGATGATCCTCTCCGTGACGCGGTAAAAATACGATCTCTCTGGATTTAAATCGTCCGAAAATAAGTGGTGATGAGGTTTCCCCAAATCGGGTGGTAGGCCATTTGCTTTCCAGAATTTCAATACCATCAAGCTTGGCAAGGCCAGTACCGCCTATCACGGCAATCTCCGGTGTACGGATCATTCGTTACTCTCCCAAATATTGTGATTCAAGGGTTCTCTGGAATACCAGGAACCCCAAATATTAAACCTGTTATTCACATAAAATCTATTGTGGCACACACTTCTCATCTGGCTCGACCATTGCTGTATTCCTAATCTGCACCCCCTCCGGCACATGCAGCGTCGAGGTAGGATAAGCCACATCGGCGTTATGCTCGCTAATTATCGCCAGTATTTTCAGCAGGACATCTTGTTTGATTTCATGAAATTCAACCCAATTTGTAGTCTTGGTAAAGGTATAGACGAAAAAATCCAGCGAAGAAGCTCCATAGGCGTTAAAGTTAACGATCAGTGTTTGACCCGTATCAATTTCCGGATGGCTTAGCAACATAGCCTTCACATCCGCCACAATGGCCTCTACCTGCCCGACGTCCTGATAGCGCAAGCCGATGGTCTCATAGATGCGCCTATTGGACATGCGCGAGGGATTCTCTACGGTTATGCTGGCAAAGATACCATTAGGAATATACAGCGGCCTTTTATCAAAGGTACGAATGCGCGTCAGCCGCCATCCGATATCTTCCACCGTCCCTTCTATTTGGCGATCCGGGGAGCGTACCCAGTCGCCAACGGCGAAGGGCCGATCAAGATAAATCATCAATCCACCAAAAAAGTTTGCTAACAGATCCTTGGCCGCAAAACCAATCGCTATACCGCCTATACCACCAAATGCAAGGACACCAGAAATACTGTATCCCAATGTTTGCATCATCACCAGTGTTGCCGTGATGATAACAGACAGGCGCAGCAGCTTACCCATTGCCATCACAGTCGTGGCGTCCATGGTCTCGCCGTTACGCTCAGGTGAAGTGAGCTCTATCTCCGCGCCTTTAATAAAACCAACAACAAACCAGACCAGAATAATGATGACCGACATCTCGCGAACAGGGCCAATAGCACTGAATATTGCAGCACCTGAATTTGCAGCGACAATTTCTGCCGCCCAACTTAATCCCAGCATCCAGATAAGCAAACTGAGCGGTTTACGCGCTGCGTTAACAAACACATCGTCCCAGTAGTTATTTGTCCGATTAATATGGCTAGCCACCCGAGACAGCAGTTTTAAAGCCACGAAATTGATTAGCAGGGTAACAAACACGACTATAAAAACCTGGGCCGCGAGAATACCCTCTTTGCCCAGCCCCACTTCGGCAAACATCACTTTTAAATCCATACCAGTATCCTGTTCTCTAAATCTTTTTTCCAGCTGGTTCAGGCACCAATTTTACTCGGCGCCCACGCTCTGTTAATCAACTTAACGATCTTACTCGATTGACTGCCGCAGTCCACTCGGCACTCATTGCCAGGTCCGTATTCAATTTCGAGTGATGTTTTAATCGAGGCAACCGTTGAGAATAGATGATCTTTTGTCGATTTAAATATTCCAGCACCTCAATCGCACCGGAACGATCGTTACATACAAGTACCATATCACAACCTGCGGTCAGTGCCGCTTGCGCTCGCTCTGCAAAGCCGCCGGCAACAGAGGCACCTTCCATGCTTAGATCATCGCTAAAAATAACACCATCAAAACATAGCTTTCCTCGCAATATCTCCTTTAGCCAAACTGCTGAAAAGCCAGCCGGCCGGTCATCCACCTCTGTGTAGATAACATGCGCAGGCATCAGTGCGTCTAGTGATCCGGCTAATTGTCTAAAGGGCACCAAATCCGCACATTCAATTTCCAGCCAATTACGAGAATCAACGGGGATCTCGGTATGGGAATCGCCAGCAACTCCCCCATGACCCGGAAAATGTTTGCCCGTAGCTGCCATACCCGCCGCATGGAACCCTTCAATAAACGCATTCCCCAGTTTAACGACAATCTCCGGATCATCCGAAAAAGCGCGATCTCCAATCACCTGACTGAGGGTGTGATCCAGATCTAACACGGGTGCAAAGCTCAGATCAATATCCATTACCAGCAATTCCGCCGCCAACAACCAAGCCAGCTGTCTTGCAGATAACAGCGCCTCTATCGGATCCTGCCGATACAGTTCGCCCAAACAACACATCGCCGGGATTCTGGTAAACCCTTCCTGAAAGCGCTGTACTCGCCCACCTTCGTGGTCCACAGCAATCAGGATTTCAGGCCTGATATTTCTTATTTCAGCTATTAACAGACTCAACTGATTCGGCGACTGATAATTTCGCGAAAAAAGAATAATACCACCGATCTGCTTGTCAGTTAGCAGCTGGCACTCCTCAGAAGTGAGGCTAAGCCCGTCCAAGTCCAGCATCAGCGCGCCAATCGGCATGGTATCTCTATCCTTTTCCCGTGCATTAATGTCAGGCTATTCTAAAGACAGCACCATAGATTACCAAGAGTACTGACCTCTTTTTTAATATTAATTGATCCCTGTGGCGGCTGCTGAACTTTCCAGGCCCGATGTTTTCGAATATCACAACCTATCAATAAAACCTGAAATTCAGAACAGGACTTGCATCTATGCTAAATCAATGGTCGATCTATACTGCCCTGATTCTATTATTAACCACACAAACAGCCGCCTCGGCCGGTGGCATATCTTCGGATCAGATTACAAGACCACAGGGAACCGTTGCCGCTACAGCCAGTAATGATGAACTATTGAAAATGGGTGAACAACTCTGGCAGAACCCTTCGCTGAGTAAAAACGGAAAAACGTCCTGTGCCAGCTGTCACAAGGGAAACACCCGGATGTTTAAAAAATCCTTTTTGGAACCCTACCCACACTATGTGAAGATGCCCAGTAAAAAAGCAAAGATGGAAACCATTACGGCCGAAGGAATGGTTCAGTTCTGTATGCTGGCACCCATGAAAGCGGATACTTTAGCCTGGGACTCACTAGAGCTGGCTGCCTTGACCGCCTACACCGAGCAGGTGGTACAAAAAGCCTATCGAGAAAAACAGGCCGAAAAAACAAAGTAATGTTCCATGGACAAAGAACAAAATAGCAACTAGTTAATAGTAAGATTATCCGATTCTAAGGCCCATGACTGGCCGGCTCTAGCGTTCTGATGTAAGCCACCAGATCAGCGATCGACTGGTCATCCAATTCCTCAGCCATCGGTTGCATAACCTGACCATTTTCGTCATCTTCATGGCTGCCGCGCACTCCTGCTCTAAAGTTTTTAAGCTGGGTGGTCAAATACCAGCCATGCTGTCCATTCAATCTCGGAGCACCAAAATCCTCACTCCCTTCTGCCTGTTCACCATGACAGACGCTACAAACCTCGAAAGATTCTTCTCCCTTTGCAACGTCGCCCTGCGCCAGACAGTCGTTATTACAAACCACCGCACCCAATAGTACTAATGCATAAATACGCATACGATGTTCCTCTGATCATTGACACTCTTACCTAGGTTTCCTAGTTAAAGACAACGAACAGGTTTCAGCGTTCGCTGATAATTACCGGACAGCCAATCGAAACAGACTCAAACAACTCGATAACGTTTTTATTACGCATACGAATACAACCATGCGATTCAGGAATACCCATAGGCTCGCTATCTGGCGTACCATGAATGTAAATATAGCGGCGCATGCTATCGACTCCTCCCAACCGATTAAAGCCAGGCTCACTGCCACACAACCAAAGAATTCGTGTCAAGATCCAATCCCTGTCGGGAAACGTGCGGGCCAACCTGTCACTGTAGTATTCGCCAGAAAATCGCCGCCCTACAAACACTGCGCCCACGGGCAAACCTGTACCAATTTTTGCTCTAATATAGTGCTTGCCTCGCGGTGTTTTTTCACTCCCTGAACACTCACCCCCTCCCCTTTTTGCAGATGAAATCAAATAGCTATGCAGGCAAATTGTCTCGCGGAAATAGCGTAACCGCTGCTCCATCAAATTGATTTCAATATGTTCATGGCCTTTCATAACACGGAGTCACTTCAGCATGGAAAGCAGCATATCTGCTCGCCAATTTTAGAATCAATTGTTAATGGTCAATGCTTGATGCGAAATAATGATTTGAAGCGCATCATCAATATCATCAACCAGCGTAATCAAATCCCGTTCCTGTTGATTGATACACCTCTCCTTCATCAGCTTGTTTTCCAGCCAATTGAGCAACCCCTCCCAATAATCGCTGCCCACCAGGATAATTGGTATCTTGACTATTTTTTCAGTCTGCACCAGGGTTAAAGCCTCAAACAACTCATCGAGCGTACCGTAACCTCCAGGGAAAATAACGAAGGCAACGGCATGTTTCACAAACATGTATTTACGCACAAAAAAGTATCGGAAATTCAATGTAAGGTCCTGAAATTCGTTTGCCTTCTGCTCAGCGGGCAGCTTAATATTAAGCCCGATTGATTCACCATCCCCAGGCTCATTTGCATTTAATGCCCCCATATTGGCCGCTTCCATGATGCCAGGGCCACCACCGGTAATCACGGGAATACCTTGTTTGGCAATATTGTAGGCCAAGGTTTCAGCCTGCTGAAAGTAAGCTGACTCCTTGTGTAAACGAGCGCTGCCAAATATGGTTACAGCACGACTGAATTTGACCAGACTTTCTGTCCCATCTACCAGTTCAGACTGTATACGCAGCACTCTCCAGGCTTCCGGCACCTTGTTTTCATCCATCGAACTACCCCTGTTGCTATGCACCAAATGTCTTTTACCCAGTGTAGTTCGATTTAGGCATCACTGCTAGAGGCTCAACCCCTAATTCGAATCTGCGCTCGACGTAATATCGTGCTGCTCTAATGTTTAATATGCGAATAATTTGCACCCTGCCCGAACACCTGTATATAATCACAGCCTGGATAAATATACAGAAGACGAGCCATGTTAAAGTTAACTCCGAGACAAAATGAAGTACTCGCCTGCATCAAAAAGCATATTGAGCAAACCGGCTTTCCTCCAACACGCGCTGATATTGCCAAAGACCTGGGTTTTCGCTCTGCCAATGCCGCCGAGGATCACCTTAAGGCGCTCGCACGCAAAGGCGCCATCGAGATCGTCAGCAGTACTTCGCGGGGAATTCGCCTGTTATGTGATATTGAGGAGGAACCGCAGGGCTTACCTATAATCGGCCGTGTAGCGGCAGGCTCACCTCTTTTGGCACAGCAACATATCGAGAGCTATGCCAACATTCCCGCAAACTTTTTTTACCCCGAAGCCAACTATTTGCTCAAGGTCAAAGGGGATAGCATGATAGACGCGGGTATATTAGACGGCGACCTGGTAGCGGTCAGACAGAGTCAGGATGCCCATAATGGGCAAATTGTGGTGGCTCGCATTGAAGATGAGGTAACCGTCAAACGTTATCGCAAAGAGCGCAAACAGATCCTGTTATTGCCTGAAAACAAATCCTACGAACCCATTAAGGTCGACGGAAAAAGTACGGATTTTGCCATTGAAGGGCTAGTGGTGGGTGTCATCAGAGCTGATGTAAAATAATTCGGTTTGTAGACACTGCTCGTCATTCAGTGCCAGCAATAAATATTTATCAGCCTTAAAGTAAACAGTGTGGAAGTAAATAACAGGCCTGCAAGTAAACGCGCTGTGAATTACCACAATTTTTCAGTGCAGAGTTAGGACCTAATGCAGTGTGCGGGACAGTTCCTCTTCCGCGTCATATTCAAAATCATCATGATTGTCTTCCTGCATCTGGCCAACGATACGAATCCCGGTGTTAATCATGGCTTTAGCAACATCGACATACTGCTCCTGGAGATAAAGTTTTACCTCATCGGAAAAACTGACACGCACCAGCGGCTCTCCATCTCCATCAATACGCTGAAGAGCGATTTCTCCATCTGCTAGTTCAACAATCTCATAATACGAATTGGACATTAAATAGACTCTTTAGAATACAACTGCCTGCTATTCTAACATTTTTTGCAGACTCTGTTGACCCTAAAGACCGAAAATTATAAAACCGCTTCGCAACGCAAGCGCTCTTCCTGTCCTGTTCAATATTTACTTTTTCTTCTTGGTTTTCGCTGTGGTTTCCTGCTCTTGCCACTTGCCACCGCTGTAATAGGCGCGCCAACCCGTTGCCTTTTTGTCCTTTTCGGTCATCACATATTGTTCTTTTGTCTTGCGACTAAAACGTACAATCGCCTTTCTCCCCTGAGGATCCGTCACTGGCGCAGACAATAAAAAATGATATTTGGGGTCAATTTCATTCTTGTGCGGAATGAGTTCCTCCACTAATGGAGCCCTCGTCTCTCTATTCTTCGGAAATTTACTGGCGGCCAGAAATAAACCAGCAGCGCCGTCACGTAAAATATAAGTATCATCCACCTTTTCGCAACTGAGTTCTGGCATAGGTACAGGATCCATTTTCGGTGGAGCCGCCTCACCACTTCTCAAGAGCTTTCTGGTATTTTTGCAATCCGCTGAAGTACAACCAAAATATTTCCCAAAACGGCCCGACTTCAACTGCATTTCGGCACCACATTTATCGCACTCAATAATGGGCCCTTCATAGCCTTTTATTTTAAAGCTACCTGACTCTACCTCATAGCCCGGACAATCTGGATTATTACCACATATATGCAACTTGCGTTCTTTATCGATCAGGTAGCTTTCCATGGCCGTGTCACAAAATTTACAACGATGCTTGGTGCGCAATAACTTGGATTCGCCCTCTTCATCCCTATCGACATCGACCGCCTCTTCTCCCGACACCAGGTTAATGGTTTCCTTACAGCGCTCTTTGGGTGGAAGGCCATATCCCGAACAGCCCAGGAATACGCCGGTACTGGCGGTTCTTATCTGCATATTGCGACTGCAGGCCGGACATTTAATATTGGTTTCAGTTGGCGTATTAGCACGCATGCCTGTCTCATCATTCTGCGCTGATTCCAATCGTTGAACAAAGTCTTCATAAAACTCATTTAATACCTGTTGCCAACCGACATGTCCATTGGCGATTTCATCCAGAGAATCCTCCATATTCGCCGTAAAACCATAGTCCATCAAATGATCAAAATTTTCGGTTAGCCGATCAGTCACAATATCACCGATTTTTTCAGCATAAAAACGGCGGGTTTTCAGAGAAACATAGCCGCGATCCTGAATCGTTGAAATAATCGCCGCATAGGTTGATGGGCGGCCAATGTCCCGCTTTTCCAATTCTTTAACCAGGCTGGCTTCGCTGTAGCGCGCTGGCGGCTTTGTAAAATGCTGTTTAGGCAGCAATTCAACCAGACTGAGAGAGTCACCAACAGCCAGCTCGGGTAGAACGACATCATCGTCTTTTTTATTGATGGGCATTACTTTGAGGTACCCATCAAACTTTAGAATTCTACCCTTCGCCTTTAGCTCAAAATTCTCAGCGCGGACGGTTAACGTAGAGCTTAAAAATTCAGCACGAGGCATTTGGCATGCCACAAATTGACGCCAAATCAATTCATAAAGTCTCTCAGCATCGCGCTCCATACTACTCAACTGGGTCGCCTTTACATTAACGTCCGACGGGCGGATCGCCTCGTGCGCCTCTTGCGCACCTTCCTTAGAGCTATAGGAAATTGCTTTTTCCGGCAGATAGCGCCCGCCAAAATTATCAACAATATAATCCCGACAAGCCGCCACCGCATCCAGGCTAAGACTTGTGGAGTCGGTACGCATATAAGTGATGTAGCCCGCCTCATAGAGCCGCTGTGCCATCATCATGGTTTTCTTAACGCTAAAGCCCAGTCGTGTGCTCGCTGCCTGTTGTAACGTGGATGTTATAAACGGTGCGTTCGGTTTAGAGCTTGTGGGTTTATCCTGACGGTCTGAAATCGTATAGTTTGCACTTTTGAGTACCGAAAGTGCGGCATCCGCTTGCTCTTTTGAGACTGGACGGAATACCTTGTTATCCTGCTTCGCCACCTGAAACCTTACCAGGCTTTCTTCACAGGGTTTTAAATCAGCATGCACCTCCCAGTACTCTTCTGGGTTAAAAGCCCGTATTTCCCGCTCTCGTTCGACAATAAGGCGCACGGCAACCGACTGTACTCGTCCCGCTGATAATCCTCTGGCGACCTTCGACCATAGCAGTGGTGAGACCATAAAACCAACAACCCGATCCAGATAGCGCCGAGCATGCTGTGCATTCACCCGATTCAGATCCAGCTCAACCGGCTTCTCAAATGCACTGCGAATGGATTTCTTGGTTATCTCGTTAAAAATAACCCGTTTATATCTTGAATCATCGCCCCCAATCACCTGTTGCAAATGCCAGGCAATCGCTTCCCCCTCTCTATCCAAATCCGTCGCCAGGTAGATAGTGTCGGCATTTTGAGCCAGGCGTTGCAGTTCCTTAACAACTTTTTCTTTACCAGGGAGAATTTGATAGCGCGCCTCCCAACCCTTTTCAGGATTGACGCCCATTCGGGCAATCAACTGGTCTTTGGCTTTTTGCTTTTTATATTGCGCTTTTTTTTCTGGAGACATGCTTCGTGTTTTCGCCGCCTCCTTGGCTCGAGCACTGGCATCGACTGGTTTTTTATCACCACCGCTGACTGGTAAATCCCTAATATGACCGATGCTTGATTTGACGGCAAAATCATTGCCCAGATACTTATTTATTGTTTTCGCTTTTGCGGGTGACTCTACAATAACCAAGGATTTAGCCATATGATGATGATCTTCTCTAAGTGCTGTGAACCAGAGTCTCAATCCAGACCCCGACTAAGTATCGACTTTACCGCCTTCAAAGCCGCACATCCTATTGCAATTATTCCGACTTTAAAAATCAGGAATAACCAATAATTAAAAATAGCTGCTTTTTTTGCATTTTATCAAACCATAAAATACAAAAATTGATCGGACGTGCTGCCGTGTTTTGCTGGCTATTCCCTAGCCAGTCCTTTTTTAGCTTATGCCAGCTTAGAATAAGAACACAATAAAAATATGGATTTTTCATATTATCAATTTCATTAAGCAAACCCCAAGACCCAGAACTCGTGTTGCAGGATGCTGTCCATAGGAGTAAGTTCTAATTAATAAATATTCAGAGGTTCCTTGGGTATATATGACCTGGTAACACCGATGAAGGGATCAGTACTTCGATTTTTATCGATACTCATTTTGCCACTTTTGGGCCTCGCCTTGAGCAACCCATTGTTGGCCGCTGAACGCGTGATCAGCAAAGTACATGTGCTCACGACCAAAGGTGCAATTGGCCCAGCCACCAGTGACTATATCGTTCGAGGAATTGAACAGGCTACTCAGGAAGGGGCACACATGCTGGTACTGCAGCTGGATACGCCCGGGGGTCTTGATAAGTCAATGCGCACTATTATCCAGGCAATTTTGCAGTCAGATATCCCCATCGCTACTTATATAACACCCAGAGGGGCAAGAGCAGCCAGCGCTGGAACCTATATACTCTACGCTTCTCATATTGCTGCAATGGCGCCCGCCACCAACCTTGGCGCTGCGACACCGGTGCAGATTGGGACGCCCTCTATGCCTGGCAGCCCAAGCCCAAGCCCAAGCCCAAGCCCAAGCCCAAATCCTTCCGACAAACAAGGCTCAAGTAAAACCGAGAAACAACAGAGCATCGACCAGAAATCAACCCTGGAACGCAAGCAAATCAACGATGCCACAGCCTATATCCGAGGGCTTGCCGAATTACACGACAGGAATATTGAATGGGCGGAACAGGCTGTACGTGCCGCCGAGAGTTTGACCGCCTCAGATGCACTAAAAAACAAGGTTATCGATCTGATCGCCTCAGATCTACAGGATCTTCTTAATCAAATAGATGGGCGTGAAGTAAAAGTGCAGGATCAGCTCTTTACGCTGATGATACAAAACCCGCAATTAGTCCAGGTAAAACCTGATTGGCGCAATGAATTTTTAGCTACTATTACCGACCCAAACGTGGCCTACATACTCATGCTAATTGGCATCTACGGACTTATTCTTGAGTTTTATAACCCTGGCATGGGAGTCCCAGGGATTAGCGGCGCTATCTGTCTACTGGTCGCTTTGTATGCGTTCCAGGTATTGCCTATAAGCTATGCCGGTATTGGGCTCCTCTTGTTGGGACTGGCATTGATGGTCGCAGAAGCGTTCGCCCCCAGTTTTGGCGTGCTGGGAATTGGCGGGGTAGTTGCCTTCGTCTTTGGCTCAATTATTCTGATGGACACGGATATACCCGCATTTCAAATTGCATTGCCGCTGATTGCAGCGCTTGGACTGCTATCAACTATTGTGTTGATCGTGGTTGCGCGCTTGCTCATCAGAACGCGTCAGCAAAAAACTGTCAGCGGCACTGAAGCCATGATTGGAGACACGGTCACGGTGGAGCACTATAGCGAGGGTCAGGGCAAAGTCTGGTTACATGGTGAACTTTGGAATGCCTACGGCCCGGACATTCTGCAACAAGGGGATCAAGCGACTATTGTGGATGTAAACGGCCTTAATCTGGAATTAGCGGCTACCGGATCTGAATCAGCTAACAGGAGGGAGGAGCAATGAACTACTTCGTACTGGCCATGATATTTGGTGCATTTATCATCGTTGTTAACCTGTTTCGCGTAATGCGTGAATACGAACGCGGCGTGGTTTTCCTGCTGGGCCGATTCTACAAAGTAAAAGGCCCCGGTCTCATTGTTATCATTCCGATGATTCAACAAATGGTTCGGGTGGATCTGCGAACTATTGTACTTGATGTCCCCACACAGGACGTCATCTCAAGGGATAACGTGTCGGTTAAAGTCAACGCTGTGATCTACTATCGGGTGGTGGACCCACAGAATGCGATCATCAATGTGGAAAACTTCCACGACGCGACCAGCCAACTGGCGCAGACTACTCTTCGCTCGGTTCTGGGACAGCACGAGCTTGACGAAATGCTCGCCTCCAGAGAAAAGTTAAACACCGATATCCAGACTATTCTGGACAAGCAGACGGATGTGTGGGGCATTAAAGTTATCAATGTTGAAATCAAGCACGTAGATCTTGACGAGAGCATGATACGCGCCATCGCCAAACAGGCCGAAGCAGAGCGTGAACGTCGCGCAAAAGTGATACATGCGGAGGGCGAGCTACAGGCCGCTCATAAGCTACTGGAAGCCGCGCAAACCCTGGCGCAGCAGGAACAAGCATTGCAGTTGCGCTATCTGCAGACGCTAACTGAGATCGCTGGAGAACACAGCAACACTATTGTCTTCCCCTTCCCTATAGATCTGTTAAAACAACTGCGCAACAAGGTGCCTCCGGAGAGCTAAGCGCAGATTTTTCAGCTTTCAGGTGTGTGTCAAAGCAGACACTCAAACCGGATATCTGCCAGGTGCATGATAAATGCCGGTGATTTTATTTTCAGCTGATATACAAGCGCCACCCTAAACACTTATACTTTGCGCCTTATCAAAGCCGATATAGCAAGCGCTAGATGTATGACAAAGTATGAATCAATACGCACCGCCGTTGTGGGCGTCGGGTATCTTGGGAAATTTCACGCCGAAAAGTATGCCGCCATCCCCGATTGCCAACTGGTTGCCGTTGCCGACAGCAACTTTGCGCAAGCAAAAGAGGTCGCCCATAGACTCAAGGTCGATGCTGTAGAAAACTATAGCGAGTTGCTGGATCAAGTAGATGCGGTCAGTATTGTCACTCCTACCAGTATTCACTATGAAACCGCATCTGCTTTCCTGAACCGTGGAATACATGTACTGGTCGAAAAGCCCATTACCACAACGGTTGAACAAGCGCAGCAGCTAGTCGATGCGGCCAGGGCAAACAATTGTATTCTGCAGGTCGGACACCTTGAACGCTTTAACGCAGCAATGCTCGACCTGGATCGAGTATTAACCACGCCAAAGTTTATCGAAACACACAGACTGGCCCCATATAAACCCCGTGCCACCGATGTGGATGTAATACTGGATCTAATGATTCATGATATCGATATCATTCTGTCCATCGCGCATGCGGATTTAGTTGATATTGCGGTAAGTGGAACCAGCGTGCTATCCAACCAGACTGATATTGCCAATGCCCGCCTGACTTTTGCCAATGGTTGTGTTGCGAACGTAACCGCCAGTCGTATCAGTTTAAAAACTGAACGGAAAATGCGTATATTTCAAACTGACGCCTATATCTCTATCGACTTTCAAAACCGTATTTTCAGCTATCACCGAAAAGGCGATGGCGAAATGTTCCCAGGCGTCCCTAATATTGATAGCAAAGAAACCATTTACGAGGATGGCGACGCACTACTCGCCGAAATTACCGATTTCATTCGATGCATAAAAAACCAAGAGCAACCCTTGGTTTCAGGACTGGAAGGGCTTAAGGCCTTACAAACGGCGACTCAAATTCGAGAACTTTTAAATCGATCTTAAGGAATACGACTTATATGATCCCAATGGTGGACCTGAAACAACAATACCAGGACCTGAAACACGAAATAGATCAGGGTATAGACGAGGCGTTAACAAACTGTCACTTCATCCTTGGCCCTAATGTCAGCGCCTTTGAATCAGAAGCCAAAGAGTACCTGGGCACAGATTTCGCCATCGGTTGCGCCTCAGGCACCGATGCTTTGCATCTTGCACTGCTCGCCAACGGTGTTGGTCCCGGCGACGAAGTCATTACCACAGCCTTTACTTTTATAGCGACGGCAGAGGCAATTGCCTACGTTGGTGCAACACCCGTTTTTGTTGATATATGTCCCGATACTTTCAATATGGATCTGGACCTTGTGGAGCAGGCGATTACATCAGCTACTAAAGCAATATTGCCAGTCCATCTGTTCGGCCAACCGGTAGACACGATCCGCCTTCAGGCATTGTGCGAAGATCGGGGATTGCTATTAATCGAAGACTGTGCGCAGTCATTCGGCAGTAAAGTAAAAGAGAAAATGACGGGCAGTTATGGCGATTGTGGTTGCTACAGCTTCTTTCCCAGTAAAAACTTAGGCTGCTACGGTGACGGCGGGATGATCACGACTAACTCCGAACAGGTTGCCGAACAACTCAATATGCTGCGTAATCACGGCAGCAAAGAACGCTACCATCACGACATAATTGGTTTTAATAGTCGTCTAGATGAAATTCAGGCTGTTGTGCTTCGCGCGAAGCTAAATCATATCGATAATTATAATCACAAACGTTATAAGGTGGCTCAACAGTACAATCTTTTACTTGCTAAAACCAAGGTGATTACGCCTCACGAAGACAAGGTCGGGAATCACGTTTTCCATCAATATACCACGCTGATGCCCAACCGAGAGAAAGTGATGCAGCACCTGCAGCAGCAGGGCATTTCATGTGCCGTATATTATCCAATACCCTTGCACCAGCAGAAGGTGTTTGGGGGAACAGATACTCCGAGCCTCCCGGTTACAGAAGATATTGCTTCGCGCTGCCTGTCTTTACCAATCTATCCGGAGCTGGAGAATCAACAGATCGAACGTATCGTTAACGCAGTTCTGGAAGCTTTGGACGAATAGCAGCAGACCACAATCATCCGTATGGGTATTAGCACCGCTATAAACCACCGGTATCATTTAAAACCTATGAACTATGAAGCAGGATAGCGAGACCGAAACAGGTCAATAAAGGCCTGTATACGCTTGGCGTTGGCACCAAGATCGCTCAAACCAACTCTGGATACCGAGCGCAAATCAATACGGCTGCCAATGTCTGTTTCAGAAATTCTGATCACGACATCATCCTTAAAACCCCATAACAACGTGGTATCAACCGCTTCCAATCGGCCTCTCTCGTTATCGGCTGCGATCACTTCCCAACCCAGCTCTTTTGCCAGTTCAAGTGAAACCTGAAAACTTTTTTGACTATCAAGCCCGGTATCCAAAGGTGCCAGATTGGGGTAACTGATCTGTTGTAACTTGGCAACGGCCTCACCCTCATAATCGAGCGTATTATCTGTCGCTTTACGCAGTGGCTGCACCGCCTGAAAGATCGGTGGATTTTCCCGGTCAGTCGTAATATCGTGAATCTTTGGCAAGGCCTTTCCCTTAACTAACTGAGTCATCAAACCACCCACCGGAAGCATCAACATTAAACAGGCAAAACCGCCAACTTTAAGCAGTTGAACATTGGATTGCCAAAATGCGACAAGACTGACAATAGAAGCAACTGCCAAGAATACGCAGCTTGCAAAAAAAGTCCCCACAATGAGCGTAAAAGACCGATCCAATGTCAACCAACCCAGGCGGTAGCCGATCACTGCAATCGGAAATCCCAACAAACACAAGACCGTACCCCAGAAAAAAACGCGCCCAACCCATATACTTTGCATATTCAATTCTCCCGGATAAACAGCAGCTTAAACTAATGAAAGGACCGCTAGCTGGCCTCTATGACCTGTAGTCCACCCATATAAGATTGCAGCACATCAGGCACGCGCACAGAACCGTCTACTTGCTGATAATTTTCCAGTATGGCAACCAGTGTGCGCCCTACTGCCAGACCAGATCCGTTAACAGTATGCAGCAATTCCGGTTTTCCCGTTGCTGGATTACGCCAGCGCGCCTGCATGCGTCTAGCCTGAAAGTCCAGAAAATTACTACAGGATGATATTTCACGATAATTTTCCTGTCCGGGTAGCCAAACCTCTAAATCATAGGTTTTTACCGCCGAAAATCCCAAATCACCGCCACATAGATTCATAACTCGATATGGCAGGTTGAGCTTTTGCAAAATCCCCTCCGCATGCCCGGTTAAGGCTTCCAGTGCAGCAAAGGACTGATCCGGCGTCACCAACTGCACCAATTCCACTTTTTCAAACTGGTGCTGTCGAATCATGCCACGGGTATCCCTGCCATAACTACCCGCTTCACTTCTAAAACAGGGAGTATGTGCAACAAACTTAAGTGGCAGCCGGCCCGCATCAACAATTTCATCACGCAGCATATTTGTCACCGGCACCTCTGCTGTTGGAATCAAATACCACTGCTGTTCACCGTTGATCTTGAACAAATCCTGTTCAAATTTGGGTAGCTGCCCGGTTCCTCTCAGACTGTCAGCATTAACAATATAGGGAACATAAACTTCCTGATAACCGTTTTCTTCAGTCTGTACATCGAGCATAAACTGAATTAACGCGCGATGCATTTTAGCGACTGGCCCCTGCATAGTCACAAATCTTGAGCCAGTCAGTTTTGCCGCCACATCAAAATTTATACCACCAAGCGCCGTAGCCAGATCGACGTGATCTTTTACGGCAAATTCAAATTTCGCTGGTTCACCCCAACTGCGTTGAATCTCATTATCCGCTTCTGATTTACCTTCAGGCACTGAATCATCCGGTACATTCGGAACGTCCATCAGCAAATCATCGAGTTGTTGCTGAACCTCCTGTAATTGCAGTTTAGCTGTATCGAGTTGCTCGCCAATTTGATTCATTTCACTAATCAATGGCGCAATATCCTCTCCGGCCGCTTTAGCCTGACCAATATTTTTTGAACGTGAATTTCTTTCATTCTGCAATTGTTCGGTGGTCACCTGAACCTGCTTACGTCTTTGCTCTAACTCATTCAGTTGGGCAACATCCAGCTCATAACCCTTTTTCTTTAGCTTTTCGGCAATTTCCTGTGGTTGATTGCGAACCAGTTTGGGGTCTAACATGGAAAACAGTTACTCCGATTTTTTAAAAATTTGCTTGTTAGAAAAGTTGCTTGGTTGCCAGCATACCCGCGAAAACAGCGCCCAGACAGACAACAACACTTGATAATATATAGATCATAGCTGCCGCTATTCGCCCTTCCTGTAATAGCATCAATGTTTCAAGCGAAAACGTCGAAAAGGTGGTAAAGGCACCTACGAAACCCACCATGAGTATGGCGTGCCACTCCGCGGCCACATCAAGTTTCTCAATTATCAGAACGTACAACACACCGATCAGAAACGAGCCGAGGATATTAACTACTAATGTGCCAAATGGAAAGCTGCGGTCATACAAACTTGTAATTACACCTACCACCCAATAGCGCGAAAGAGCTCCAAGTGCACCACCGATCGCAATCGCTAATATTTTAGTCATGCTGAAAATCCATATATTATTCGTATCGTTTATTTGGGCTAGTGCTGTTCAAGTGCGCCAGATGCTCTAGTTTTTCCTTGATTCTAGCTTCTAACCCCCGATCAACAGGCCAATAATAACGCTGATCTTTGAGAGTTTCAGGCAAATAATTTTCTCCAGCCGCAAAACCATCCACCTCATCATGTGCATAACGATAATCACCACCAAAATCCATATTTTTCATCAGCTGAGTAGGTGCATTACGAAGATGCATCGGAACCTCGTGGCTCGGACTCGATCGGATATCTGCCTTAGCTTGGCCGACAGCCTGATACACCGCATTACTCTTAGCAGCACAAGCCAGATATATTACTGCTTGTGCAATCGCTAATTCGCCTTCAGGAGTCCCCAGTCGCTCATACGCCTGCCAGGCATCAATGCTCATTGACAGCGCCCTTGGATCAGCGTTACCGATATCCTCACTGGCCATACGTACCAACCTGCGTGCGATATAAAGCGGATCACAACCACCATCGAGCATTCTCATCAGCCAATATAGTGCCGCATCCGGCGATGACCCTCTCACCGACTTATGTAAAGCTGAGATCTGCTCGTAAAAAAGATCCCCGCCCTTATCAAAACGTCTCGTCCCTTCCTGCAAAACTTCTTGCAGGTTTTTTTCAGTAACCCTAACCTGGCCATCCTGTTGCTCACCTAAATCAACCACTATTTCCAAAATATTGAGTGCACGCCGGGCATCACCGTCAGCAGCAAGAGCAATCCGCTTTCGCAGCTCCTCAGCAAGCTGTATCGATCGACCTCCCAAACCCCTCTCCTTGTCAATCAAGGCTTCATCGATCAGTTGCTTCAAGTGTCCCACTTCGAGAGCTCGCAGCGCATAGACCCTGACCCGGGACAACAGGGCATTATTCAGTTCAAAGGAGGGATTTTCGGTAGTTGCACCAATGAATATGATAGTGCCATCTTCAACAAAGGGTAAAAATGCATCCTGTTGTGACTTATTAAAACGATGCACTTCATCAATAAACAATATGGTTTTCCTTCGGTACTGCTGCTGGGTCTGTTTTGCTTTTTCGACAGCCGCCCTGATCTCTTTGACGCCAGACATAACCGCTGAAAGAGATAAGAAATCCGCGTCGGACAATTGTGAGACCAGTTTCGCCAAGGTTGTTTTCCCAACACCTGGCGGCCCCCATAGCACCATCGAATGAGGAATTCCCGCCTCGAGAGCAACTCGCAGTGCTTTACCCTCGCCCAGGACGTGCTCCTGACCCACAAAGTCGTCTAGGCATAGCGGACGCATTCGCGCAGCCAATGGCTGATGTAGCTTTTCTTCGAACAGTTCTGGCATTTAGCGGTCCAGCAATAACTACGCGTTATTGCATAATC
>CBDUGR010000002.1:0-16685 GCA_965366515.1 uncultured Gammaproteobacteria bacterium
GCCGACCTGGTCTTTGATGTTCGCTGCTTACCCAACCCTCATTGGGATATTGCTTTGCGTGAACACACAGGACAGCACCCCAAAGTTGTCGATTTTTTTAGCCATCACCCGATTGTAGAGGAGATGTACTCTGATATATGCCAATTTCTTGAAAAGTGGCTGCCGCGTTTCCAGGAGAACAACCGCAGCTATATGACCGTTGCAATAGGATGCACCGGAGGACAACACCGGTCAGTCTATTTGGCAGAACGACTCGCCCAGCAGTTCCGTGCACCTTCATCGAATGTGCAGGTTAGACATCGCGAACTAACCTAGGCAACAGGTAATACCAAATGATCAAAAAAGAAATTAAAATAATTAATAAGCTGGGGCTGCATGCGCGTGCTGCAGGAAAACTGGTGAGTGAAGCCTGTGCCTGGTCGAGCCAGATTAAACTGGGTAATGACAGCAAAATGATCGATGCAAAAAGTATAATGTCCGTTATGATGCTAGCCGCCAGCTGCGGCACCAGCCTTACCCTTGAAATTGAGGGTAGTGACGAAAATGAAGCCTTTGACTCGATACAGTCGCTCATTAATAATCGCTTCGGAGAAGACGAGTAACACCCGAAGCGGACGGGTTTCCGGCGTTCCGTTAATTAGACGCAGGCCCGTATAAAGAATCCTGATAATTTGCAGCACCCTGCCCGATCAAGGATAAATCAAAACCAGGCTTGCGACGATTAAGTCTCTCACAATACCCTGTAATCACCGCAACATAACGCTTCTCTGCGATAGTTGTTGAGCCGACCCAAGCTCACCTATACAATTACGCGGTCAATTAACAACCATTTATCCATTCAGATTGTAAGGGAAAGCATGTCACACAGAGACAGCACCTCCACCAAAGAGCATTTGCTCAATCTGAAAGAAGCTCTGAACAGCGGCGCCTTTGTTCAGGTTCGTAGAATACTCAACCACAGCCTGCCTGCTGTGGAAGTGGCTCACCTGCTTGAATCCTCTCCACCCAAAGTCAGAAACATACTTTGGAGTCTTATCGACAAGGAATCCGGAGGAGAGATTCTTCCGCACCTGAGCGACGAAATCAGCGTCGACTTTCTCAGCAAGATGGACCCGCAGGAAGTACTGGATGTCACCGCGGGGCTGGATACCGACGACATCGCCGACCTGCTGCAGCAACTACCGGATCAGCTGATTCAGGAAGTGCTGCGCTCGATGGACAGCCAAAACCGCCATCGACTGGAACAGGTACTATCCTATTCCGAAGACACTGCTGGCGGCTTGATGAATATTGACACCATAACGGTGCGCCCCGACATCAGTGTCGATGTGGTGCTGCGTTATCTGCGTCTGCACCCAAAGATACCGGATATGACGGATAATCTTCCTGTCGTCAACCGAAACGACCAGGTCGTAGGCATACTCCCAATCAACAAAATTCTGGTCAGTGATCCAAGCTCTTCCGTTCGGGAAATCATGAGTACCGATGTATTCACGATTCTCGCCGACACCCCGGAAATGGAGGTAGCACAATTATTTGAGCGGCACGATCTGATTTCCGCACCCGTAGTGGATGACAACCAGAAACTACTGGGACGAATCACCATTGATGATGTCGTCGATGTTATTCGTGAAGAGGCAGAGCACTCATTTATGAGCATGGCCGGTCTGGATGAGGATGAAGACACCTTTGCACCGGTTCTCAAATCGACCAAGCGCCGCTCGGTTTGGTTATTCGTCAATTTGATTACAGCTTTTCTAGCGTCTTATGTCATCGGTCTGTTTGAGGCGACCATTGAAAAGGTGGTCGCACTGGCAATACTGATGCCAATTGTCGCGAGTATGGGAGGTGTTGCCGGCAGCCAGACTCTAACACTGATGATCCGCGGTATAGCATTGGGACATGTTCAAAGTGCCAATGCCAATTGGCTATTACAAAGAGAGATTATCGTTGGGTTTATCAACGGGGTTATTTGGGCGCTGGTTGTCGCGCTGGTGGCGGTTTGGTGGTTTAACGATACGACTATCGGTATTATCATCGCACTGGCCGTAATCATTAATCTGGTCGCGGCCGCAATTGCTGGCGCATCACTACCCATGATCTTAAAAAGAATGGGCATTGACCCAGCAATTGCTGGCAGCGTATTACTGACAACAATAACCGATGTCGTCGGTTTCATGGCGTTTCTTGGGCTCGCCACTTACTTTTACGCATAAGAACCACTAACTTAAGGTCGTATGAAAACCAAACACGAACACTCCGAAATGGAGCCAGATGAAAAAAGCAAAAGCCAGATTAAGCGCGAAATGGAAGAACTTCAAAATCTTGGAGAGAAGCTCACTCGTTTAAATAAAGAGCAACTGGCAACCATTCCCCTTGAAGAAAAAATCCTTGCGGCAATAAAGGAGCACCAAAGACTTAAAAAAAATGAAGCCCGGCGACGTCAAATGCAATATATAGGACGCTTAATGCGCGACGCAGAAGCTGAATGCATTACTGAAGCATTGAATAAGCTCGATGCCAGCCAGGCGGAGCATACTAAACATTTCCACCAGATTGAGCTGTGGCGCGAGCGATTGCTCAAGGATCCACAGGCGCTAACCTCATTTATCAGCGAATACCCGCAAATTGAGGTGCAAACACTCCGACAGCTAATCCGCAGCACACTTAAAGAACAGAAACAGGGAAAAGACTTAGGCAGCTACCGTAAGCTTTTTCGGTTCCTTCGCGAATCAGCTGAGGCGCATGATCGTGACCAGGATTTTTGACTGCTAAAGACGACGGTGTGAAACGACAGGCATTTCGTGCCGAACCTTGCGCAGATAAGATAGCTCAATTTCCGCAATCACTACCCCTTCACCACCTTCCTTGCCGGCAAGCACCCTCCCCCAGGGATCAATAATCATCGTATGACCATAACTGACTCTTGTTGCAGAATGACGGCCAGTCTGATTCGCACCGATGATATAGGATAAATTTTCGATTGCGCGCGCTCGTAGTAAAACTTCCCAATGTGCAGCACCTGTTACTGCTGTAAAAGCTGCGGGCACAGTAATGATTTCAGCTCCGCGCTCCAACAATAGACGAAATAACTCAGGAAATCTTAGATCATAGCAGATACTTAAACCAAGACGGCCAAAGGGGGTATCGAGTAACTGAACCTGATCACCAGGCTCAATACTATCGGACTCTCTGTAACTACCAAATTCATCGGCAACATCCACATCAAAGAGATGGATTTTGTCATAGCGGGCTCTTTCGTTTCCTTGATCATCGTACACAATACAAGCCGAGCGCACACGATCACTTATGGCGGTGCCATCTGGCCGAGCCGCGAGAGGAATGCTGCCCGCCACAATCCATACGCTGTAGTCTTTGGCCAGCGCCGCCACAAAACTGCGTATCGGACCGGATTGAGCCACTTCGAGAAGACCCGCTTGCCGTAGCTTGGCCGTCGAAAGCAATGCAAAGTTTTCGGGCAACACAACTAACTCAGCCCCTTGATCCACCGCCGCGTGTATCAGTCTTTTAATCTCGCGTAGATTTTCTTCTACCAGATTTCCACTTGTCATTTGAATAGCTGCTACACGGGACATAGTTCCTACCAATAATGAACAGATGATTTGATCAGCATATTATTCTTGATTTGTGTCAGGCAGCGGCTTTGCAAGATCAGACTCTGTGTCAGCTTGAACTTTTTCGTCATCACCCGTTCTATTACCCCGCGATCTGTTTTCAAACATCTTGACCAGCTCGATCTTGGGATCTTCCCAGGTTCCCGTCACTTTGTATCTTGCCGATGTGAAACGCTCGAACATATTACCAAATATTTTATTAATCAAATAAAGTGGTATACCCACCTGAGGCGCACCGACAATAGTTGCTGCCAAGGGAATGTTATCGGTAAGTGGCAATACTACTATCATTTCCTGGTCTAACTCCTCCGTAAGCAGATTTGTGCGGCCATCAATTTTAAATTTGGCGGATGGCCCATCAATAATTAAAGAATCAACAATCTCTACTTTACCCTGATTGAGCGCCAACTTACCTCGAACCTTATCGAAACTATAACCTTTCATAAAAAGATCGGAAAAGTCCAGCCGAAGACGCCGCGCCAGCGACGTGAAATTGAGAATCCCAAATAGCCGCAGCACGTTGGCCGAGGATTCAACCTCAATAAAGCGTCCCTCATCTCCTCTGATGGTCAATTCGCCCACGGAATCGACCAGCGAAAACATGGCAGGTGATCCACTCCATTTGAGTTTGCCACTAATCTTGCCGTCCTTACCCTCTATTGAACGACTATACCCCCATGCCTCGACCGCATCTCCGGTATCTTTGGCTACAGCCAAACCTTCGAACTCAGACAAGTGACGCGCGGAATGATAACGCCAGTTAATCGCTCCCGTTAGCTTCAATCCTCTCACATCAGCTACCAACCCATCGATCAGGGCACCTTTGTCGTCTGGTTTGATGCTAAAAGCCCAGGCACCAAAATCCTGATCACCCATGCTGAGCCGCTCGGCTTTAAAATCCAGTAGCATCAATTCCTGCGGAATGACATCCTGCAAGGCATCGTTACTGGTCAGCTCAGTCTGCGGAAGTTTCAGATATTCCAATGCAATCTTCGTGGGTATGTCTGGATCGGTAAAACTCGTAATCAGACCCTTGATTTCGGGGTTTTCCAACTGCACATGCCATGCATCTTCCTTCTGCTCCATCATCAACGCCAGCGAATTAAATAGCTGATTTGCGAAAACAAACCGTCCTACATTCAGGTCAACCTGTTTCAAACGCTGCATAAAACCAAATTCAGAGACCTTCTGTTCTGTCGCCGTCAGTGCCGTCTCGTTCACTACTGCCCCGTCTACTGACGCCCCGTCCACTCTCTCTAAAGTAGCTGGCGCTCGCTGGTATAGATCAAACAGCGACTGCCATTGGGTAAAATCCAGCTCTGGTAACTTGCCTGATATACCAATATTCTTCTCTTGCCCAACCACTGCGGGCTCTGAGCCAAGTATTATTCTCCCCTGTCGATATCCACCTTGATCGAACAGGAGAGCATAGTTCAACTGATCGGCGTAATTCAGATAATGAATCTGGCGATCACCTGCTTTTATCAAGAAACTTAAATCTCTTTTTTCATCAGCTAATTTATTAAAGGGTTTCGGTAAATCTGACTGAACCCCAAACAGATCAGTCTTTATCTGTATTTCATTCTCTTGACCACCCCCAAACTTCAGATTGGCAGAGTATCCAGTTTTACCCTTAATAAGAGTTAAAGCAGGCAAGGGCAACCAATTGTAAAAAGCCTCTGAGGTTATATTTCCATCAATCTGAATTTGCGTTTGCAGCGACGCCTTTTGATTCCCCTCCCCGGTTTGTATACTGGATTTAATATCAGCTTGAACCGGTTCCCTAAACAGGGTCGCTCTAACGCCACTGGCATGCAGCCCAGTATCATTGCCATAGCTGAAATCACCTTGAACTCGATCAAAATCCAAACCCAGCGAAGGAATTTTGAATTCTGTATTTTGAGTTTTAACACGAACCTTTGAAGTCACCCCTGTCTTCGCCTGCAAAGGTATCGACAATTTAAGCTCCGTCTGCAAATCGCCCTCAACCTGAAAATCATCTACCAAATCAAATAGTGCTTTTCTGATAGGCGTATCTTGTAAAACGCGCAGGCCATCTCGAGAGGGCCCCGTCACGCGAGCATCCACATTAACTACGCCACCCTCAGAGCCCGGCATAAAACTCGCCCTGGCATCGCTTACCTGGGACTCATATAGTCGAGCCGAATCGACCGCCACATTAACCTGAGTATCGGACAATACCAGGTTGGTCTTTAGCTGCTCCAATGCTGGCCAGTCTTTTTGATACTGAAAACGATCAACCTCTGCATTAACGGTGAGTCGCAGTGATCGAGCAATTTGGCTCGCGCCTTTAACCGCAGACCCAGAATAGGCGAAAGCAGCCACATCAACTTTCCCCGTACCAATTGACTGATCCAGCCATTGCACTAAACCGGTGCTCAGTTTACGATCAGGTACAAAGGCCAGCGACTCGTGCAACCCACCACCGCGCATGCCAATCAGCAAATTCAGACGAGGCTCAGTCCCATCCTTCGCCGCATCCAGGTCAAATTGTCCCTGGATCTCGCTTTGATTAAAGGACAACTGTAGATTCCTACCCTTCAGCCAAACTGATTTACCCTCATTGTGCCAGCTAACTTCACCTGAGGCCTGCCCAAAATGCCATTCACGGCTATATAGTTTGGGGAAATGTAAACGGAAATCATCCGATACAAATTGCACCAGCCCATCCGTTGCAGAGAGTTCCAGATAACCATCCAGGCCGGAGCCAGCAGGCGCATGCTTCCAGGCCGAAACCGACAAGCCTTCTATGTTAGCCTTTATGCTGAAACGAGGTAGAGCAGCGCTTTCCTGATCTGCGATGGGGTATTGGATAGATAGATTTTCCAGAGAGCCACTTGGCTGTAAAGTAGCCACAATCTTTTTTGCCTTCTCCGGCAGCAGGCTGGTATCCGCTACCAATTTTGCCAGAGGCTCCAGATCAACGCTGTCTACCCATCCCTGCAAGAGTTTGCCGCCCCTCTCTTTTGACAGAGTCCACTGTTGATTATTAATAGGAAAGAGAGTTTCACGCCAGACAAAGGAGGCATCCGTGAGCTGCAGATTCCACATTGTTTGATTGGTACTCTCTCCTCGTCGCCAAAAGAAGTCGGACTTCAAGTTCATCAGCGGTTCAGTTTCGTTACTCGCTGTCGGCATTTCCAGCCGAGGCACAGTCAAACGACCCTGCATACGATTTAAACGCCCCTTTTCAACCGATAACCAAAGTTCACCCCCCAATTCAATCGCTTCAGTATCAACTAACTGAGGTATTTCCAGCGCGGCTCTTTTTAACCAATCACCCACCGGCAACGTCTGCCAACGAGCAAATGCCTGTAAATTAAAGTCCGGCTTACCAGGACGGCTGCTTAGATTCATGGCAAAAGACAGCTGAGCATTAGACTCACCCGACAAAAGCGCGCGCCCCTCACTGGCACAAAGCTTTTTGAGGCAATGAAAACTCAATGAAGGTATGGATAACTGCTTGGTTACTCCATCGTTAAAGATCAACACTAGAGCAATATCCTCCAGCCGGATCCTACCCTGCGCTAAAAGCAACTCAAGCAGGTCAATCGGTTTATCACGAGCACTGCTTACACGATCAGCAAATTGCCATCTTCCATGCTGATTTTGGCGAAGCACCAATTGGACTTTTTTAAGCAACAGGGAAGCAAACACTGGATTTGCCTCAAGCAGGCTCCCCAGAACATCCAGCCTAAGCTCAAGACTGCTTATACTGAGCGGTACGCCGACTTCTGTATCGCCTATTGTGAGCTGATCAACTGCGAGAATTGGCTGAAAATTACGCCAGTCTGCAGCCACTCCTCGCAAGGTGACAGGCGTAGCCAGCTGTGCAGAAAGGTAAGATTGAATTTCACTGCGATACTGATGCAACCGAGGCATAGTGACCTTTGCCAGGCTCACCAGAACCGCCACGGTCACCAGCACCAGCACAGCAATCAACCAAATAGTTCGAACAAAACGAGTGAGTATTAAATTCATCAAGCCTACATCGCACCCTTAAGCGGGATACATTTAGTGACTCAACCGCACCTTAAAACAAGTACCGGCCAGGGTTATCGGAATACCACATCAAACTCTTCCTGAGAATACATTGCCTCCACCTGGATTTTAACACTCCGGTTAATGAAGGATTCCAGGTCAGCCACACTGGACGATTCCTCGTCGAGTAATCTTTCAGCAACAGATTGAGACGCCAGCACCAGAAAACTCTGTGAGCTATAGGCCCGCGCCTGCCGTAAAATTTCACGCAGGATTTCGTAGCAGACAGTTTCTGTCGTTTTTACGGTTCCCCGGCCATCACATTCAGGACAGCTTTCACACAACACCTGCTGCAAGCTTTCCCGAGTGCGTTTTCTGGTCATCTCGATCAAACCCAAATCAGACATACCCATAACA
Organism: uncultured Gammaproteobacteria bacterium; assembly: GCA_965366515.1. Classification (GTDB taxonomy): domain Bacteria; phylum Pseudomonadota; class Gammaproteobacteria; order Pseudomonadales; family IMCC2047; genus JAJFKB01. The sequence continues at coordinate 8,055 of CBDUGR010000002.1, forward strand.
TGGGTCTTGGCATGATCCCGCTCCAGAACCTTTTCCATCATACGCATCACCTGACGCTGGTGCTCCTGGTCCGTCATATCGATAAAATCGATGATGATAATTCCGCCAATATTGCGCAGTCTCATTTGCCGCCCTATGGCACTGGTAGCCTCCAGATTGGTTTTAAATATGGTTTCTTCCAAATTTCTGTGACCCACAAATGCTCCGGTATTTACATCGATCGTGGTCATTGCTTCAGTTTGATCAAAAATCAGATAGCCGCCGCACTTAAGCGGTACTTTGCGACCCAGCGCCTTTTGAATTTCATCATCAACATTGTACAGATCAAAGATGGGCCGCTCCCCCTGATACAGCTCTACCCTGCCACTGAGCTCGGGAACAAAGGACTCTACAAAAGACTGTATCTTCAAAAATGACTCTTGAGAGTCAACCCTAACTTTTTCCAAGCCCGGCCGAATCAAATCTCTCATTGATCGCAAATACAGAGGCAGCTCTTCGTAAATCGGAGAAGGTGTTTGTGCCTTTTTGATCTTAATCTGGACCGAGTCCCAAAGGCGCTTCAAGAATCTTATATCGGATGCAATTTCTTCTTTGCCCACCCCTTCAGCAACCGTTCTAATAATGAAGCCGGCATTTTCTTCTAGACCTTCAGCCACAATACATTCTTTCACCAAACAATGTAGCCTTTCGCGTTCATCTTCATCCTCAATTCTTTGCGATATTCCAATATGTTGTGTCCTCGGCATATAAACCAGATAACGTGATGGTAATGACATGTGGGTTGTCAGCCTTGCGCCTTTGGTACCGATCGGATCCTTAATGACCTGCGCGATAATGCTTTGCCCTTCCTTCAACACCTCTCGAATGTCATCGGTGCTTTTTTCCCTCTCCTCTACCCCATCATCATTGAGCGCAACGATGTCCGCGGAATGAATAAAAGCCGAGCGTTCCAGCCCCATCTCAACAAAGGCAGCCTGCATACCCGGCAGCACCCGAACCACCTTGCCTTTATAGATATTGCCAACCAACCCTAACTTGCTAGAGCGCTCTACGTAGGCTTCCTGAAGCATGCCGTTTTCCAGCACCCCTACGCGGGTTTCCATTGGAGACACATTGATCAAAATTTCTTCGCTCAAAATACTATTCCCATAAGGATGGCAAGTCAGACCATAACAAACACTAGGCTATTCTGGCTAATAAAGCTCAGACGCTGTTGCGGTCCCATATTGGCACCTCAAAATCTTTTAATAACGTGGCTGTTTCCATAAGAGGCAAACCCACAACTGAAGAATAGCTGCCCTCAATCTTAGACACAAATACAGCAGCATAGCCTTGAATCGCATAACCGCCGGCCTTATCAACAGGTTCTCCTGTACTCCAGTATTCTTCACACTCTTTTAGCGACAAAACACAAAAACTGACTCTGGTACTGACCACCCGACTTTCCACTCGATCCTGATGCGCCAAGGCCACCGCCGAGTAAACTCTATGTTCGTTACCTGATAGGCGTTGCAACATGGCAATCGCCTCTGAACGCCCCGAGGGCTTGCCCATGATTTGGCCATTCAAAACTACCGTAGTATCCGCCCCCAGCACCGGCAGGCGCTCCTGTGAACGAGATTTTAACCAGCCAGCACATGCCTTGCTGCGAGCCAACCGCTCCACATAGTCACTTGGAACCTCATTTGCGGTAGGGGTTTCATCAACTTCCACTGTTAGCAAGGAAAAGTTTACGCCAATCTGTCTCAATAATTCCCTGCGACGTGGCGAAGCAGAAGCCAGGTATAGATCAGACTTTAACAAAACCGCGCCTCATTGTTTATCCAACGCATCTCAAACATCGCTAATTCACGTTGAAGCTGCGCCGCACGCCTCGCAGCAAAACGAACACCCAGGGCCACAACAACGCGCTGATAATTGCTGGAAGGAGAAACATCAGTGTTTGTGTGGAAGAGCCCAGAATTCCTTTTACCCAGTGGCAAAGTATTTGATTCAGTGCCACCAGGGCAAATACGAACAGCGCCTGCTGCAACCAGCTAAACATCCTCACCCGTCGATAGAGTAGCAATGAGAAATAGGCGACCACGGTCAGAGCTAACGCATTGAGCCCCAACAAACTACCCTCCAAAACATCCAACATGATACCCATCAGCCACGCCACACCCATACCGATACGCTCAGGCAAGGCCACAATCCAGTAGAGCAACACCAGAACTACCCACTCTGGCCGCCAGGCTTGCGCCACCTCGGGCAAAGGTAATGCGGACAGTATCAATGCCACCAGTAAGGACAGAAGAATTACACCTCCACCAGAGCGTCGTCGCATCAGTCAGTCTCCTCGGTATCTGCAGCTCGTTGAGTTTCCGGCTGCGGACTAAGCACCAGCATAACCTGTCGACTTCGAGTTAACTGCGCACTGGGTCGAGCCAATACCTCAGCGAAGGGCTCACCGGGATCATGTTTTACCTTCGTCACCACAGCCACCGGATAGCCAAAAGGAAACCTTCCCCCCAACCCTGAGGATACCAGCAAATCCCCAACCACAACGTCTTCTGTATCGTGTAAATTTAGCAACTCAAGCTCATCAAAACGACCTTTCCCCGCTGCAATCGAGCGCAATCCATTGCGGTTAACCTGCACCGGAATTGCGTGGCGGGCATCACTCAACAACAGCACACGGCTGGAAAATCGGTCAGTTGATATTACCTGCCCCATCACGCCATAGGCATCGAGCAATGTCTGTCCCACCCTGACGCGATCACGATAACCCTTATTCATCAGCAATTCATGCGTAAAAGGATCCGGGTCAACGCCAATTACCTCAGCAACCATCACCGTCTCATCAATCAACTCTGATCCGTTTAATAACTCCCGAAGCCTGATATATTCCGCAGAGAGTGAAGCCATTTTTTGCACCTCTCTCTGTAATATAATTGCCTGCGCCTTCAGTTCCCGGTTTTCCTTGTGCAGCTGTTCATAATCCGTACTCATCCGGTCTACCCAACGCCAAACTTTGGAAGGCACGTCTGCAACAATTTGAATCGGGGCGGTCATGGAGCCTAATACGGAGCGAACCTGCGCCATTTGCTGGAACCGATAGTCCGCAAACAATAGCAGCACTGAAAGAATGGACAGGACAAGCAGTTGCAAACCAATGTCCGTATCTTTTGAGAATATTGGCTTAATACTCTAACCTCTTGTTATTTTTGTATTTAATAATCTTATGAGGCTATTATTCGGCAAAGGCAACAACAACACAATGCCCCTGCAAATAAAAAAACCGCATCCCCATAAAGAAGCGGTTTTTTTGGTTACCTATTGATATACCAGCGCACTGGTCAGGTAGCTCTGCAGCTTATTCCGAAGAAGTTAAATCAACACCATGGTCGATCCATTCGAGAGCCTTTCCTCCACCCCTTGCGACGCAGGTCAACGGATCCTCGGCAATCACTACAGGTAAGCCTGTCTCTTCACTTAGCAAGCGGTCAATATCTTTTAATAGGGCGCCGCCGCCTGTCAATACCAATCCGGTTTCTGCAATATCAGAGGCCAGCTCCGGGGGCGACTGCTCCAAGGTGCTTTTCACCGCCTGAACAATTGCCGACAGCGGTTCCTGTAACGCCTCCAACACCTCGTTACTATTCAGGGTAAAACTACGCGGGATGCCCTCTGCCAAATTTCTTCCCCGCACATCAATTTCTCTAACCTCATCACTGGGATAGGCAGAGCCGATCTCCTGTTTGATACGCTCAGCGGTGGAATCACCAATAAGACTACCGTAATTACGCCGCACATAGGTCACAATGGCTTCGTCAAACCGATCTCCACCTACCCTCACCGACTCCGCATAAACGATGCCACTGAGCGAAATAATGGCTATTTCAGTAGTACCCCCACCAATATCGATAACCATAGAACCGGTCGCCTCTTCAACAGGCAATCCTGCTCCAATTGCTGCAGCCATGGGCTCCTCAATCAAATAAACTTCCCGTGCGCCAGCTCCCAGCGCTGATTCCTTGATTGCGCGACGCTCTACCTGGGTAGATTGACAGGGCACACATACCAGAACTCTTGGGCTGGGTTTGATAAAATCATTTTCATGCACTTTGCTGATAAAGTGCTGCAACATCTTTTCGGTCACCAAAAAATCAGCGATCACGCCATCTTTGAGAGGTCGAATTGCGGTAATATTGCCTGGGGTTTTTCCAAGCATGCGTTTGGCGTCAGTTCCCACAGCGGCCACGGTTTTTTGGTTTCCCACCTGGCGGATAGCTACCACCGATGGTTCATTCAGCACGATCTCTTTATCCCTTACATAGATCAGTGTATTCGCAGTTCCCAAGTCAATCGACAGGTCAGTCGAAAAGAAACCACGTATTTTCTTAAAAATTGACATTTATTGTTGCCCTAAAATTGGCTTTCTTGCGCTAAATGGGCAAATGTATCAACGCTAGGGATTTAGAGCAAGGCAGAAATGTGATAAGTTCTGCTTCTTTTTAAGCAACAGATTCTTTTCTCGGTGCCAGCAATCTAAATAAGCGTTATGATTTACCCGATGAAAGCGAATATGCCTACCTCCCGGTAATCGGATAGCGCATTAATTATCAACAGGAAACAGCATGACAATCGAACGAACCGACGTGCAAAACGCTGCCCATTTAGCGCGCATAGCGATCGACGAAAACAACATTGATGAATTCACCCAGGATCTGGCAAATATACTAGCTCTGGTCGATCAGATGCAGGCCGTTAACACAGATAATATTGAGCCGATGGCACATCCAACGGATGCGGTGCAGCGCCTGCGGCCGGATCAGGTTACCGAAGTAAACCAGCGAGAGCTTTTCCAAGCGATTGCACCCGCTGTCGAAAATGGACTGTATCTGGTTCCGAAGGTTATTGAATAGGTGGTATGGCTTGGATTGCTGCTTTTCGACTAGCCCAAGACTTACAAAAATGATTTTCAGGATATAAACCCAATGCACAATAAAACCATCGCCGAACTCAGCCAGGGTCTGAGTGCAGGTGAATACTCCAGCACCGAGCTCACCCAGGATTTTTTACGCCGCATCAGCACGCTGGATAAGAAATACAATAGTTTTATTACACTCACACCGGAGCAGGCGCTAGCCGCAGCTGAACTGGCTGACCAAACCAGAGCAGCCGGAAAAGCTGGCTCATTTACCGGCATACCAATGGCACACAAAGATATCTTCTGCACCAACGGTATAAAAACCACCTGCGCCTCGAAGATTCTAGATAATTTCATTGCGCCTTATGACGCCACCGTCGTTGAGAAATTCAAACTTGCTGGAGCCGTCTGCCTGGGTAAAACCAATATGGACGAGTTCGCCATGGGTTCCTCCAATGAGACCAGCTTTTACGGGCCAGTCAGAAACCCATGGGATACCGATTGTGTACCCGGCGGCTCATCCGGTGGGTCGGCGGCCGCAGTAGCAGCAAGACTCGCACCCGGAGCGACGGCTACCGATACCGGCGGCTCTATCCGCCAGCCAGCCGCGCTATGTGGCGTCACTGGACTAAAACCCACCTATGGACGCGTGTCACGTTGGGGAATGATTGCATTTGCTTCCAGCCTGGATCAGGCCGGGCCGATCGCTCAAACAGCTGAAGATTGTGCCATGATGCTCAACGTAATGGCCGGATTCGATGTCAAGGATTCAACCAGTATCGATAGAGCCGTACCAGATTATAGTCAGGACTTGAATAATAGCCTGGAAGGACTGCGCATAGGTCTGCCCAAAGAGTTTTTCACTGACGGTCTGGATCCCGCGATAGCACAGTGCTTACAAACAGCTGTCCGCGAATATGAAAAACTGGGCGCCACCGTCAAAGAAATCAGCCTGCCGCATAGCGATCTTTCTGTACCTGTTTATTATGTGATTGCCCCGGCCGAGTGCTCATCGAACCTGTCCCGGTTTGACGCGGTACGTTACGGTTATCGCTGTGACGACCCACAAGATCTGGAAGACCTTTACAAACGTTCACGTGGTGAAGGGTTCGGTCGCGAAGTAAAACGCCGCATACTGGTAGGCACGTACGCGCTGTCAGAAGGCTATTTCGATGCCTACTATCTAAAGGCACAAAAACTGCGACGATTGATTAAAGAGGACTTCGTCAAGGCTTATGATGAGGTGGATGTAATCATGGGGCCAACGTCTCCCTCGACCACCTTTAAGCTCGGCGAGAAGACGACTGATCCCGTCAGCATGTACCTGGCAGATATATTCACTATTTCCACCAACCTGGCAGGATTACCCGGCATGTCGGTACCCTGCGGTTTTGTAGACAACAAGCCGGTGGGACTGCATGTCATAGGTAATTATTTTGATGAAGCGAGGCTATTAAACGTGGCACACCGTTACCAACAGGTGACGGACTGGCACCAACAAACGCCTAAGGGCATTTGAATGAAGCTGCAGACACGAACTACGCAGCAGCTGCCCGATTAAATCCGAATCTATTTGGAACAAAAAAATTTGTAGTAGCGATATAAGTCGCGACATTCGGCAGCAGCCGAAACCAAGCATACAAAGAGGCTATAACACCATGCAATGGGAAACCGTGATCGGGCTTGAAATTCATGTACAGCTCGCCACCAAATCAAAAATCTTTTCGGGCTCCAGCACCGCCTTTGGCGCCGAACCTAACACTCAGGCCAGTGTGATCGACCTGGGCTTTCCCGGCGTGCTGCCCGTACTTAACGAAGATGCTGTTAGAATGGCCGTTAAGTTTGGCCTGGCGATCGACGCTAATATTGATGAAAAGTCGGTATTTGCCCGTAAAAACTACTTTTACCCGGACCTGCCAAAAGGTTACCAGATCAGCCAGTTCGAACTACCCATTGTTGGCAAAGGTTATATTGAGATTACGCTTGAGGATGGTTCAACCCGCGAAATAGGTGTGACCCGGGCGCATTTGGAGGAAGATGCGGGCAAGTCACTGCATGAAGATTTCCACGGCATGACCGGGATTGATCTGAACCGCACTGGCACACCGTTGCTGGAGATTGTATCAGAGCCTGACCTGCGCTCTGCCAAAGAGGCCATCGCCTACCTAAAGCAGATTCACTCGCTGATTCGCTATCTGGGCATCTCGGACGGTAACATGGCAGAGGGTTCAATGCGCTGCGACGCTAACGTTTCGATGCGCCCCAAAGGACAGGTAGAGTTTGGCACCCGTGCTGAAATCAAGAACGTTAACTCATTCCGTTTTGTTGAAAAAGCGATCAACTTTGAAGTCGAGCGCCAGATTGATCTGCTGGAAGCAGGAGGAAAAGTCGTTCAGGAAACACGCCTGTACGATTCCACCAAGGATGAAACACGCTCCATGCGCAGCAAGGAAGAAGCTAACGATTATCGTTACTTCCCCGATCCGGATCTACTGCCGGTTGTGTTGGATCCGGCTTATATTCAGTCTGTGCGCGATAGCCTTCCGGAACTGCCCCACCAAAAACGCCACCGCTTCGTGGAACAGTTCAACCTTAGTGCCTATGACGCAGATCTGCTTTCAGCCGAACGCGATACCGCCGAATATTTTGAGGCGGTCGCCACTGCTTCAGGTGACGCAAAACTGGCCGCCAACTGGGTCAATGGAGAATTGGCAGGGGCGCTGAACCGGGATAATCTTGAATTAGCACAAAGCCCGGTTTCTGCCGAACAACTGGTTCAACTTCTGAAACGTGTTCAGGACGACACCATTTCCGGAAAAATTGCCAAAACTGTATTTGAAGCCATGTGGAACAACGAAGGGAATGCTGACCAGATTATCGAAACCAAGGGTCTAAAGCAGGTTTCCGATAGCGGTGCAATCGAAGCACTGGTAGACGAGGTGATCACTAACAGCCCTTCACAGGTGGAAAACTATCGTAACGCCGATGACGCCAAACGCCCAAAAATGCTCGGCTATTTTGTCGGTCAGGTGATGAAAGCCTCCAAAGGGCAAGCCAATCCCAAACAGGTTAACCAGATACTATTAAACAAATTGAACGGCTAGGAAAAAACATGTCACTCAAGAAAGACAAACAAAAAGTCATCGATGAAGTATTAGACGAATCTCACCTCAGATCTTTTTTTAGTCTGCGCCCGCCAGAGGGTGTCAACGCAGACTATAACATTCTCGAACGCGCTTACCGAGGCATGACCGCCGACTATTTCGCCGGTTTCCTGGAGTTGTTCGTGGCCGCAGGGCATGATATCAACGCGCAAAACCCCGACGGAAAAACCATTCTGACGGTAGTATCTGAGCATCAGCAGGCGAGCGAATATATTGAAGTATTGAAACAGCACGGGGCCGTGGTCTGAAGCTAACCGCGAACAACAAATAAAAAAGGAAGTTAAGCATCAACTGGCTCAGGGCTGCTAGAAAGGCTTTGTAACCGCAACTCTATGAGGACGTTGGCAACCCCGAGAACCGCGAACTTTGGCTTCGCAGTGTCACTTATGACGTCAGCACCGTAATACTCTGTCACACTATTCCGTGAGTTGAACCGTGCAATTACGGCTGATCCTTTTTAGGTTCACTAGTAAAGGGTGGATCGACCAGCGAAGATCATTGTTATAATTACAGGCAGGCGGGCTATCACGGCCCAGGCCTTCGTATCAGTTACTT
>CBDUGR010000003.1:0-16191 GCA_965366515.1 uncultured Gammaproteobacteria bacterium
CAGTCGCGTAACCGGTAATTCACGGTTTTGCGACCGTTGCCCTTTTGTTCCAATTTTGTTGCAATGGCTTCGAATGCTTCATCTGAGACTAACCCGTTAAACTCTTCGGAATTAATCAGCCGACCTTTTTCTGTGAATGCGGCCTGAGAAATATCGCAATCCTGGTCATCTGAAACCGGTTCGATAACCTGCTCAATTGGCAACCCATACTGCGTGGCAAATTCCCAATCGCGCTGGTCATGTCCGGGTACCGCCATTACGGCGCCCGAACCATAGCCCATCAACACGAAGTTCGCTGCATACACCGGTACTTCGCGACCAGTTAGCGGATGCACCGCTCGTAAACCGGTATCAACGCCCTTTTTCTCCATGGTTGCCATATCAGCTTCTGCGACTGAGCTGATTTTACACTCATTAATAAAGGCGGCCAGTTCCGGATTATTTAAAGATGCAGCAATTGCCAAAGGGTGCTCTGCTGCCAGGGCAACATAGGTAACACCCATCAACGTGTCAGGCCGGGTGGTATAGACATCAAAATGATCTGGTTGCCCTGATATGGTATCGGCCAGGCGGAAAGACATCTCGACGCCCTCGCTGCGACCGATCCAATTGCGCTGCATGGTCCTTACCTGCTCAGGCCACTCGTCCAACAGTTCAAGGTCATTCAGCAGCTGTTCTGCATAATCGGTTATTTTGATAAACCACTGAGGTATCTCTTTGCGCTCGACAGGTGTATCACAGCGCCAGCAGCAGCCATCAACTACCTGCTCGTTGGCCAGTACTGTCTGATCATTAGGACACCAGTTAACGCCGGAGACCTTTTTGTAAATCAGCCCTTTTTCATAGAGTTGCGTGAAAAACCATTGTTCCCAGCGATAATAATCCGGCTGACAGGTGGCCAGCTCCCGAGACCAGTCATAACCAAAGCCCAGGCGCTGCAGTTGTCCTTTCATATATTTAATATTGGCGTATGTCCACTTGGCCGGAGCGGTGTTGTTTTTAATCGCAGCATTTTCTGCGGGCAAACCAAAGGCATCCCAGCCCATTGGCTGCAATACATTTTTGCCAAGCATGCGCTGATAGCGTGTTATTACGTCAGCAATCGTATAGTTGCGGACATGTCCCATGTGCAGTTTTCCGCTTGGATAGGGGAACATAGCGAGGCAGTAGAATTTTTCTGTACCGGGTTTTTCGGTTACGCAAAAACTCTGATTCTGATTCCAGAATTCCTGTGCTGACGCTTCGATCTGTTGCGGTTGATAATGCTCTTCCATTCGTAAAAACTGTACCTTAAAAGATGAAACGCGTAGCATACTATAGGCGGTGAGAGGAAAACCACCGTGCCAGGCAGTTGCCGGTTAAAAATAGAGTTAAATATCTATGAATATGAGGTAAAGAGGGAGTTTAGCTGATCGAAGGTCGAAGGTGATTGCAGATTAGTTGGATTTCCAAGCCTGTATTCTTAGTAAGTTTTCCTATATCCATTCCTATAAACGGTTAAATAGGACCTACTTGATGAGCGAGCAAAAAAATTCAGGCGCCAAGCCCCCGCATTCAAATGAAGGCGCTTACCAGAGAGTTCTGCAACGGATTAAGGAATCATTGGAGCAGGCAGAGCAAAAGACCGCCAAGTTGATTCGCCATGAGATTGATCAGGCGATTGAGTTGGAGGAAGCCGCAGAAGAGATGACCCGGGAAGAGCTGGATCTACTCCAGGCGTATTTAAAGCGTGATCTAAGTAGCCTGTCTCATTTCGTTGAAGCGACCGGTAAAGGCGTTGCAGACTGGCTCAAATTTGATTTACAACTGTTGGAAGACCGACTCGCCAGTCTGCTGCTCTCTGTCGCCGATAGGACAGCACTAGAGCAAATTGAGCTGGAAAGGGAGCTCGAAAAAGAGGGTGATGATAACTATCGTGCGGGCGAGACGGTCATTGCCGGCACCTTTGCCTGTAAAGGCTGTGGTGATATCTATGTGATTACCAGACCGGAGACTTTACAAGCCTGTGTCGAATGCCAGGCTGAAAGCTACCGGCGGGTATCGAAGAGCTAACAGTTCATGTTCGTTCGCTATTTGCTGAAAACCCTGGCGCTGCCTCCGGCAATCAATATTCTGGTCATTTTCTTCGCGTTGATTTTTATTCGTCGACAGGGCCTGAAAAAAACAGTCATTTTTCTTTCGATAGCCAGTTTGGCTGTTTTAGCAATGCCGATTTGTACTCAGTATCTCGCCCGTCAATTGGAAAGTTTTCCAGCGTTAAATCTCGAGGACCTCCCTGTCGAGCGATATCAGGCCATTGTTATTTTGGGTGCCGGAAGACAAAGGACCGCACCTGAATATGGCAGGGATATACCGAGTTTACTAGGGCTGGAACGATTGCGTTACGGTGCTATGTTACATCAAAAAACAGGGTTGCCCATTCTTATTTCAGGGGGCAAATGGACGCTTGAAGAGACACCTGAAACTGATTTTATGCGGCAAATTCTGGAGCGAGAATTTTCAGTGCCGGTCATGTGGCAGGAGCGCAAGAGCCGCACTACCTGGGAGAATGCGCAGTACTCCAGGCAAATGGCCGTTGAACACGGAATCGATCGCATTCTTTTGGTCACCCACGCCTGGCACATGCCGCGTGCGCTATATAGTTTCAAAAAAGCAGGCTTTTCTGTGAAAGCTGCGCCTCTCGGATTCAAATCGACGCGCGACGAAAAATTAGAATTGCTGGATTATATTCCTCAGGCTCAGGCACTTTCGGCCAGTACACTGTTGCTGCATGAAGCATTGGGAATGATTTGGTATCGGTTGAATAACGACTGAATATCGAGCATATATTAGCTGTCTGGCTCAGTTTTAAAGTAAAACTATCCAGGCACAATACGTGCAATTGTTATCAGTAATTGTTATCAGTAATTGAATTCAGCGAATCCACAGAGACCTAACCTTATGCCATTAATTACTCCTCTTTCAGCGGATGCCTCACCTGAAGTTGCCGAACTCGCAAAATTTTTTAATGAAACCCTTGGTTTTTGTCCTAACAGTGTATTAACCATGCAGCGGCGTCCGGCCATCGGTGCGGCCTTCATCAACCTGAATAAGGCGGTCATGGAGAATCATGGACGTGTTACCAGTGCTTTGAAGCGCTTAGTCGGGTACATGTGCAGCCATACCGCAGGGTGTCGTTATTGCCAGGCTCATACCATCCGCGCGGCAGAAAGGTATGGCTCTGAACAGGAAAAACTGGACCAGATTTGGGAATTCAGAAACAGCCCGCTTTATAGCGATGCAGAACGAGCCGCACTTGAATTTGCCATCGCAGCCTCACAAATTCCGAATGCCGTAGATGAAACCATTAATGAAGAGCTAAGGAAATATTGGGATGAGGGGGAGATTGTCGAAATCCTTGGTGTTATTGCGTTGTTTGGGTACTTAAACCGGTGGAATGATTCTATGGCGACCACTCTGGAAGAAGGGGCTGTAGAATCGGGAGAGAGGTATCTGTCTGGGTATGGTTGGGATAAAGGTAAGCACCTTTAAGTTTTACCGGTAAGAGTCGCAGGCCCGCGTCAGGAGCTTCGATTTGGCAAAGTTTTTTTTGGCTCTAGCCCATCAATCTAGATCAAGGGTCTAAAAAATCTAGAATATCCTGTTCCTGTTCCATCGCATCCTGATAGCCCTGATCGATCAGTTCCCGACAAAAATCAGGTTCAAATAAAAGATAGCTAGCCATGCTGGCGCCTCCTTTGCCGCCGGTTGCTCCGGTCATTTTCATGATAGCGCGCATGCCCGCTGGCAGATCGCGGACATGCCTGCCGGCAATTTCATCAAACTGGACTGAAGGGTTGATGGCGAGAAAATCGATGTAGCGTAATTGTCCTCGATCGGCAGAGTAATTTTTGAGCTCCAGCTCCTTGATGAGAGCATTTACGCGCACTAAATGTTCGATATCCGCTTCCAGGCTATCGATGAAAGCACATTTAAAAACGTGCCCGACCATATGCGCCATCGAAGGTGATCGCGCTCGGTCATGTTCGCGGGGAGGGTTGGTTGTATGTCCGCTCACACCGATGACCAGTATACGTTCTGCGCCCATGTGTATGACTGGACTGATTGGAGATAACTGGCGCAATGAACCGTCGCCAAAATACTCGCGATTGACCTTCTGCGCAGGAAAAATTGTCGGTATGGCTGAAGATGCCATCAAATGGTCTTCATTAAGAATGGTGGGTACACCAACGCTGCGGGTTCTGCGCCATTTTTCAATTTCAGCAGTACCTTGAAAAAAACTGACACTTTCGCCGGAAGAATAGCCTGATGCAGTGATGGCGACAGCATCCAGAAATCCGCTATCAATCCTTTTTTGGATATTGCGAAATTGTATGCTGCGTGACAGCAACTCACGCAACGGATCATTATTGAGTAGCGCCAAAGGCCTGGTGGTTCCGGTTCCACGGTTTAATAGCGAAGTAAAAAGTCGGCCACCGCTTTTCATTAGATCCAGAACACCTGATTCGTAAACTCTGTCAACGTGTAACGTGCGCCAGATTTTCTCTACTTTTTTGACGGCTAATCGGAAATTATTGGCTGAGGCGGCGAGAGCGACAGCATTGATGGCGCCAGAGGATGTACCGCTAATGATTGAAAAGGGGTTGTGGGCGTGCTTGGGTTGCAACTCAGCAATGGCCTTCAAGACGCCAACTTGATAGGCGCCCCTGGCTCCTCCACCTGATAGTACTAACCCTGTTTTCATAAGGGTGATTGGCCCTGTCGGCATAATAGACTGTGTCTGTCAGTATAGCCTGAGTTATTCGATGAATCGAGGCGCTGGTTGTTGAGCAAAATTCTGAGATTCCCGTTTGGTCATGCTTAACATACTGATACAATCCGCCGCCATGATAAGTTTAACTGATGTGATGTTACAACGCGGCGGAAAAGTTCTGCTGGATAGTGTAAACCTGGTAGTGCATTCCGGTCAGCGGGTGGGTTTTATTGGCGCCAATGGCTGTGGTAAGTCGAGTCTCTTTCAATTGCTGCTTGGTTTATTGCAGCCGGATCAGGGCCAGGTATCACTACCTCGTCAATTACGTGTTGCATATATGGCGCAGGAAGTGGAATCCACGAACCGCAGTGCATTGGATTATGTGCTGGATGGTGATACCGAACTACGCTCAATCGAACAACAACTCAACCGGGCCCAGGAAAATGAAGATAATAATAAGTTGGCCAGCCTGTATGCGGATTTGGATGCTATAGATGGGCACAGTGCACCGAGTCGCGCACAACAACTGTTGCACGGTTTGGGCTTTGCATCCAATGATGATAAGCGCCTGGTATCTGACTTTTCCGGTGGTTGGCGAATTCGCCTAAATCTGGCTCAGGCGTTGATGTGCCCTTCAGAATTACTGCTGCTGGATGAGCCCACCAATCACTTGGATCTTGACGCTTCGCTTTGGTTGGAGCAATGGTTGTTGCGCTACAGGGGTACGCTATTGTTGATTTCCCATGACCGTGATTTTCTGGATGCAGTGAGTACGCATATCGGGCATATTGAACAGTCCAAAATTAACCTGTATACAGGCAATTACAGTGCGTATGAGCGGCAACGTGCAGAACGATTGGCACAAAGGCAGGCGGAGTATCAACAGCAGCAGCAGCGTATTGCAGAGATGCAGCGCTTTGTTGATCGATTTCGTGCCAAGGCAACCAAGGCCAGACAGGCGCAGAGTCGAATTAAGTCCCTGGCAAGAATGGAATTAATCGAAGCAGCGCACATAGATTCGCCGTTTCATTTCAGCTTTTTTGAGCCGGCAAAGACGTCTAATCCCTTGCTGAGTCTGGTGGAATCAAAATTGGGCTACGCTGAAAAAACAATTCTGCCTCAAGTGGATCTGAGTATTTTAGAGGGTAGCCGAATTGGTTTGCTGGGGCGCAATGGCGCCGGAAAATCAACACTTCTAAAATCCCTGACCGATGATCAGCCGTTGCTGGGTGGGCAAAAAGTTTGCGGAGAAAATCTGAAGATTGGTTATTTTGCACAGCACCAACTGGAGGCGCTGGATATCAATGCCAGTGCACTTTTACATATACAGCGGCTGTCTCCCAATGCATCGGAGCAGTCGATTCGTCGCTATCTCGGAGGCTTTAATTTTCATGGTGATACCGCAACGGGGCCGATTACTCATTTCTCCGGCGGAGAAAAAGCTCGCCTGGCATTGGCTATCGTTGTTTGGAAAAAGCCCAATTTACTAATTTTGGACGAGCCTACCAACCATTTGGATCTGGATATGCGGCAGGCGTTAACAGCCGCACTGCAGAGTTTCTCTGGCGCAATGATTCTGGTATCACATGATCGACATCTGATGCGCAATAGTGTCGATCAGTTTTTGTTGGTGGCCGATGGGAAGATCCGAGATTTTGACGGAGATTTGGATGATTATCAGCATTGGTTGACGCGCAGTGGAGCACAAGGTGGTTCGGTGAATCCCGCAACACAGGGGCTGGAGCTAAAGCAGGATAGGAAGGAACAGCGTCGAATTGCTGCGCAAAAGCGCAAACAGTTAGCGCCGCTCAGGCAGAAATTAAAGAAATTGGAAAAGCTGATGGCGGGTGACGAGCAGGAACTTACCCGTATAGAGAGTAAGCTGCATGGCACAGATTTATATGCACCATCTAATAAGGACGAGCTGCAGCAACTATTGCAAAGACAAGGGAAGCTGCGACAGCAGATGGAACTTATGGAAGAGGAGTGGTTGGCGGTGAGTGAAGAGCTGGAGCAAAGCAAATAGCGAGCCTCCAGAAGGAAAGGTCTGGGAATGATAAAAAATTTCCTGGTGTCGAAGCGTTTTAATTACTGGCGATTCGGTTTACTATCAGGCTGCACGCGCATTGACTAAATTCACTGACGGATAGTTCTATGTATTACACAGCTGAAATAATTGAAGAGTTGGATATCCTGGCGCTCTTTAACCTGGATACCACGCAACAGGGCATTAAGGTGCATGGCTCTGCGGAACCTACCGCCATTGCAGCGACACAACGGCTCTTTAAAAAGGGGTTGATCAGTCAATCAGATGGGGGTTACCTGACCTCGCTGGGTCGAGACGCAGCAGAGCATGCGCAGTCACTACTAACCATACTCAACACTTCCACTGCGGCGCAGAGCAGTAAAGCCAACCTGTGACTCTAATATTCGATGGATAAGTTCGCCGTTGATGCTTACACCCCACAAGAGATTGCTACGCGCATAGAAGCTGTTTGCGTCAGCAAAAGTACCACTGATCCACTTCGTGTTTTTGTCTTGGCCCTGTTGGCCGGTGCATTCATTGCGCTGGGTGCTGCCTTTTTTACGCTGGTTACCTATGACGCTGCTTTCGTAAATTCAGGGTTGTTGCGGCTGGCAGGCGGCCTGTCGTTTTGTTTGGGGTTGATTCTGGTGGTGGTCGCTGGAGCCGAGCTTTTCACCGGAAATAACCTGCTGGTGATGGCTTACATGGATAACAAAATATCTCTGGCACAATTGATGCAAAACTGGGGAATTGTTTTTGTCGGTAATTTTGTGGGAGCTGTTGGCGTTGCGCTATTAATCTATTGGAGTGGCCACTGGCAAACTGCGGGCGGTGCTGTCGGTGCAAAAGCACTGGCAATTGCTGCTGCAAAAGTAAATCTGGATTTTGGTGAAGCTTTTTTTCGCGGACTGTTATGCAATATTCTGGTTTGTCTGGCGGTCTGGCTCTGTTTTGCGGGGCGCAGCGTTACCGATAAAATACTGGCTATTCTATTTCCGATTACAGCTTTTGTGGCACTGGGGTTTGAGCACTCAGTGGCTAATATGTATTTTTTGCCAGCGGGACTGCTGGCGCAATTGGATCCACAAATTATTTTAGCGGCGCGACAGCTTTATCCGGGGTTGGATATTGGACAGCTGACTGTGTCCGGGTTTCTTCTACAGAACCTGCTGCCGGTTACCTTGGGCAATATCGTTGGTGGCAGCCTGTTTGTGGCAATAACCTATTGGTTTCTGTATTTGCGGGATTAGCCGTTGAACCCTCTGAATGTAAATCGAGGGCTCAACTACATTAACTTCATTAACTACATGAACTAGCACCACATTGATGGCTGGTTGATCGTTACATAAGAGTTACTTTGCAGCAGCCAAGGCCTGCTCAATATCCTCGATGATATCTTCTACACTTTCAATGCCGATCGACAGGCGTACCATTTCCTGACTGACTCCCGCTGTCTTCAGCTCTTCCTCGCCAAGCTGTCTGTGCGTAGTGGATGCTGGGTGGCAGGCTAAAGATTTTGCATCCCCAATATTCACCAATCGCTTGATAACCTCCAGAGCGTCAATAAAGCGTGCTCCAGCTTCAAATCCTCCTTCGATTCCAAAGCTTAGAATTGCTGATGGCTTACCTTGCATGTAGGTCTGCGCCAGTTGATAGTATTTGCTGTCTTCCAGACCACCATAATTCACCCATTTTACCTGTGGATGAGAGCTCAGGTATTGAGCGACGGCCTGGGCGTTTTCAGTATGACGTTCCATGCGTAGAGCAAGAGTTTCAATGCCCTGCAAAATTAAAAACGCATTAAATGGGGAGAGCGCTGCGCCCATGTTACGCAAAGGCACAACACGGCAGCGTCCAATAAAGGCTGCATCGCCGAGCGCTTCAGTATAGACCACGCCGTGATAGGATGGGTCTGGTTCATTGAATTGTGGGAAGCGCGGATTGTCTTTCCATGGAAATTTACCCGAGTCTACGATAATACCGCCGACACTTGTGCCATGGCCGCCCATATATTTGGTCAGCGAATGCACTACAATATCTGCACCATGTTCGAATGGGCGGCACAGAATAGGAGTGGCCACGGTGTTATCTACGATAAGCGGGACGTTGTATTTATGCGCCAGATCCGCAAAGGCTTTGAGATCTACGATATTGCCTGCCGGATTGCCAATTGATTCACAGAACAGGGCTTTGGTGTTGTCATCAAACAATGCTTCCAAAGCCTCCAGATCATCACCAGATGCCATTCTCGCCTCGATACCCATTGATGGCATGGTGTGAGCGAACAGGTTGTAACTGCCACCGTATAGCTGGCTAACGCTGACAAAATTGTCGCCAGTGCGAGCGATTGTTTGAATCGCGGCGGTTATTGCGGCCATTCCTGAAGCCATAGCCAAAGAGCCAACGCCGCCTTCCATTTGTGTTACCCGCTCCTCAAGCACGGCCCAGGTCGGATTCATGATACGGGTATATATGTTCCCCTGAACCTTCAGGTTAAATAGATCCGCACCATGTTGTGTATCATCGAATGCATAGGAGGTAGTTTGATAAATAGGCACAGCGACGGCGTTAGTAGTGGGGTCTTGCTTAAAACCGCCGTGGATAGCGATAGTTTCCAGTTTCATTGATAGCTCCGAATGTTGATTCTGTTTATCTGATGGGCAAAGGATTTTAGGTTAAAAATGACTAAATGGGAAACTTAAGGGTGTCAAGTATCGTCTAGATGTGAATCGCTGGCCTTAAATGCGCAGTGAATCGGAGCGATTTCGGGTGGCTGCCGAGCTCGTCATATCGCAATGTTGAAACCGGAAATACAAATGCGAAGATTACTAAAGTAAGGCATACAGCGCAGCATTACCCGGTTGCCAGCATGCCACTTTGATGGCCGTGACCTGAGTCAATGAGCCCCGCTGTTGTGGGTGTTAGAATGCGCAACAATTAGTACACTTGTATTAGAGCTGCAAAATAAGCAGACCAACGTTACTACGAAAACTCAATAAAATTTCCCAAGGAAACAACTGATTATGCTGGAGCCGCAAACTGCCTCAGCCGCCGATAGCGGCGCGCGTCCTAATCCTGGCTGGTGGCAACGCTGGGTCATGAAGCCACAAAACTGGTGGCTGCCGCTATTACTGGTAATGTTGACAGGGCTTGGTAGCCTGCTATTTGTAGGAAGCCATACCTATATCGATGCACCCCCACGCGTCGATTTTGTAACGAAAAATGGTACCGTTAAAATAGAAGAAGAGGCAATAATCAGGGGGCAGCTGCTGTTTCTTCAAACGGCCCTGATGGACTATGGCAGTATGTTTGGTGATGGTGCGGGCCGCGGACCTGATTTTACCGCTGACGCGTTGCACCTTATGACGGAGGCCATGGTCAATTTTTATGCGAGTGAACAACCAGCTAACGATAAGTTTGCCCGTGATGCATTGCTCGCAAGAGTGCAGTCAGAGCTTAAGGAAAATCGATATGACGAGTCATCCCAATTAATTCTGTTAACTGATGGTCAGGCACAGGCCGTGGATATATTGCGTAACCATTATCGACAGTGGATGCGATCGGAAGTGGTTTTGCTATTACCTGGAATTGGTACGCTGGCGGATCAGGATTTTAACGATCTTAGTGATTTCTTTTTTTGGGGTGCTTGGGTTTGTGTGACCAAAAGGCCAGGTTACGACTACACCTACACCAATAACTGGCCTTTTGATAAAGAGGCCGGAAATGAACCGCCGCAACAGGTTCTGATGTGGAGTTTGTTTGCCATACTTGGGTTGTTTCTGGGGCTTGGGATAGTGCTTTTCCTGCACGGGCGATTTGCCGAACTGGCGGGATGGAAAGGGAAAAGTAAAGACTCAGCGCCGGTGGTTAAGGCTAAGGTTATTCAATTTTCCCCGTCGGAATTACAGCGGGCTACCTATAAATACTTTGTCGTGGCGGCTTTACTGTTTCTAATACAGGTCTTTGCCGGCGTTGTCACGGTGCATAACTTCCTGGGTTTGAACTGGGTCTTCGGCGTGAATCTGTCAGAACTATTTTCGTTGGCAGCAGCGCGTGGTTGGCACTTGCAGTTGGCATTGCTATGGGTTGCTGCTTGCTGGATTGGAGGCTCTATTTTTGTTATGTCCACCGTTACCGACCAGGTTCCGAGCGGCCAAGTGAAGTTGGTAAATCTGATGTTTTGGCTGTTAGTTATCATGGTGGCTGGAAACCTGACAGGCGTGGTACTTGGCCCAACAGGTGTTTTGGGGCAATGGTGGAATTTTCTAGGCAACCAGGGATGGGAATTTGTTGAGATGGGTAAGCTGTGGCAGGGCATGTTGATGGGTATATTGATGCTCTGGGCACTGATCCTTTGGCGCAGTCTAAGACTGGTTTGGCGTCGTGAGCGCGCCTGGGCATTGCCTAACTGGCTGCTGTACTGTGTTATTGCCGTCATGCTGTTGTTTATTTCCGGCTTTATTGCCAAGCCGGAAACTAATTTTGCCATTGCCGATTTCTGGCGCTGGGCCGTTGTACATATGTGGGTGGAGGCTTTTTTTGAAGTTTTTGCCACGATACTGGTGGCCTATTTTATGTATTTAATGGGATTTGTCAGTCATCAGGGTGCCGCACGGGTTGTGTATATTGCGACGTTGCTTTTTCTTGGTTCCGGACTGCTGGGGTTAAGCCATAATTTCTATTGGAACGCAAAACCGGTGGCCACATTAGCGGTGGGTAGTGTGTTTTCGACACTTCAGGTGGTGCCGCTTATATTGCTTACACTTGAGGCATGGCAGTTCCGCCAATTACCGAGCCAAGCGCTGGCTCGAGCCGGGGTGCCTCACGTAGAACGGGCCCACAGTTTTGCTCAATCCTCAGCTTTTCTATTCCTGTTGGGCGTTAATTTCTGGAATTTTATGGGTGCGGGTGTGCTGGGTTTTCTTATTAACCTGCCGATCGTCAACTATTATGAGCACGGCACCTATTTGACGGTTAATCACGGACATGCTGCCTTTATGGGCGTCTATGGAAATCTCTCGCTAGCGACCATTGTATTCTGCTCGCGTTACCTGATTTTGGCAGAAAGCTGGAATGACACGCTGTTTAAGCGTATTTTCTGGAGTCTGAACATAGGTCTGCTACTGATGGTGCTGATGGATTTGCTACCAGTCGGATTCCATCAATTTGCAACCGTCATGGAGCAAGGCTTCTGGTTTGCACGTTCAGAAGAATATATTCAGAGTCAGGCATTTCAAATGCTGACCTGGGCGCGCATATTGGGTGGCTTGCTGTTTGTCTTTGGCGGAGTGCTACCTTTGGTATATTTTATGATTACTCGCGGACTCAAGCTTAAGGACTCGAAGATTGATGCCGACGATGTCGCTGCAGAGGCTGAACCGGCTTAGCAAGGATTGCTGGGCTAATGTGTTTCAGGGAGCAGACGTTTACTGTTTCCTGGAGGCTGACGTGGATGCGGAGTCCCTCGACGAGACGGTTTTGCAGTAATTATGCAGTAAAACTTTACCTCATTGGTAAGCGCCTGTTCGCCGCATTCTGTTGAAGAAGCAGAATCGGTATTGCGGTGGCTGACCTGGTTAAAATTGAGAGCGAGAAAGCTATCAAAGTCACTGGTAACATGAGCGCTCTGTCGACTATAAAATGTCCCGTTATGCCCGGTTTACATCGGTGGTTTTGTTGAAATCGTACCAGATGAACCAAAACACCGCGTTTTTCAAAGTTTCGACACGTTTTAATTTACCTTGGTCGCTATTACCGAACAGGTCTACGGAGTTGATCGGCTGATTGCTGTGATTGTAGTATGCAGCCACCGAATCAAATTTTTCGTCGTAGTAGATGACTACTGGACGATCGCCTATCCTGACGTTTAGCAAGTCGCCGTGGGTATCAATATATTGTTTGGTGTAGGCCACATAGTCGTTACCGATATTCAGTCCATACACCAGCTGCTTGCGAGGCAAACGTTCATCGAATTGCTTGATAGTCGGGAATGCCGGTTCATTTGACTGCCACTGCAAGGTGCGAACTGCATGCACCATCATGCCATCGCGAATAAGGGTGTCAAAAGCTCTTACCAGCGGATTGTTACTTTGCTGACGTATGCCGTTGATGAAGACTTTGCCATCCGGGTAAAGCTGACGAAAGGATCCGAAGGGCATGCGGATGGTGGCCCACTGTTTCATTGCCGGCCCGTGCTCGCCGTCTCGCTCCAGCGTTCCCCAGAACTGCTGAATGGGTTCGCCAGTATTGCTGTCTGCCATTACCAGATTGTTGCGTAGCTGGGTCATGGCGCGTAGCTTGAGCGGTTGCTCGCCTATCACGGGAGAGTAGGCAATGCCCATATTGGTTAATCCGCAATAGGTCATCACGACCTCTTCACCTTCTATGGTGCCTGCGTCAGCAACATGGGGTTGCAGCATGTAGTAATCGGTGTAGGCACGAGCACCCTGGTCAGTCTCCAGTACCATAACGTTTATTTCATCAACACTGTTAAAGGGTTCTTTGTCATAGCTGGCGTGGAGCATCTCTTTAAGATATTCAGGTGCTTTGTCAGTTGAGACGAATAACGCATCGCCACCCAATTTGGCGCGGAACATTAGTTTGGTATTGAGAAAACCCGAGTACCAGTTAAACAGGCAGACAACTGCCAGCAGTGCTACCAGCGGAGTACTCAAAATCTGCCGATTTCTATGCCGCAGATAAATGGCTGCGGCTAAAGCTATTAGCGTAGTGATGGCTAGCGGCCAGCGAAGATACCAGACTGCCATGGTGAATTCTCGGGTTGATTGTACCCACCACTGGCTGATATCGGCGAGGTCTTTAAAGAGAATAAAAGCGCAGCCCTGGGCAATCAACATCAGTATCCAAAATAGGGCTTTGGAATGCTTATCGATCAGACTCATTTGTGGTTCCTCGCGCATCAGGTTCAAACTATTAACAGGTCAAGGATAACCTGATCGATTGGATCGAAAAAGAGTTTATTTTGGTATTGTCAGTTGCAAATATTGGGACAATACTCTGGTGACGGGTTCGCTAGTGGTTTCCCATTGTGTACAGGCTTGAAGTAGCAGGTTACTCTCTGGTTTCAAAATCCTGTGGCGGTGTGTCTGAGACTCGGCGCCAACCAGCTGCCAAACCTTCAGCGACTTCCATGCCAATGCCCCGGTCCAGAATTTCACCATTGTCAATCCAGGCTAACTCGTAATAATCGCCAACCTTCTTTATGTCGAGTTCAAATCCGGCCAGTTCATTACCCTCGGCATCGTAATAAACAATGTTGTATCTGCCAGCATAACCCTGAGCAGGGCCGCCGCTTGCCTTTCCACTACCGAATACGCCATCTCCGAAAAAGGGGTGACACCATTTCGCGTTGAGCGTACCCGGAGCATCACCAGGGGTATAGAGTACACAGCCGATATTGAACATATGAGTTCTCCTTTCAGTAATGGTAGGACTCGTTAAACTACGCTCAGTTGGCTATCGGCGCAATAACCTGATTGGTAATGCGGTGCCGGTTTTTAAGGTGCTGGCAGAGCCCGCCGCAAAGGTCTGGTAAGAACAAGAAGCAGGAGGCAAAACAGCAGTATCGGAATTGAACCCCAGCGCATAAAGGGCGTCAAACCGGATCTGAGTTGTGCGCTTCCCGTTAAATGGGTTTGTTCAAATTGAGTGGCCTGAGCCAGAATTTTTCCTTGATGATCAACAATGGCTGTTAACCCGGTATTGGTCCCGCGAAGCAGATAGCGACTATTTTCCAGTGCACGCATTCGCGCCATTTGCAGGTGCTGGTGAGGTCCGATTGAGCTACCGAACCAACTATCGTCGCTAATGGTGAGCAATAGATTGCTGTCGCGGCTCAGTTCTCTGACAAAGTCAGGGTAGACAATTTCATAACAGATATAGGGTGCAATACTGTAATCCCCTTGAGTTCTTGTGACATGGATTGCTGTTTGGTTACTTCCTCCTGGAGCGAAGTTAGACATGGGAAGGTCAAAGAACTTAATGACCCCTCTTAATAGTTGTTGGAGAGGTAAATATTCGCCGAAAGGTACCAGTTTTTGCTTGTGATACAGGCCTTCTGTGCCGCTGCCGAAGGCTGCGATGCTGTTGTGCAATACGGGCTTGTGCTTAGAAGTTTGTGGTTGCCAGTATGGAATTCCGGTGACGATGGCGGTTTGACTGGTTTCGCCTATGGTGTTCATTTCTTGTACATAACTTTGTGCCTGGTGCAAGAATAGCGGCACTGCATTTTCGGGCCAGATCACCAGATCGCTGTTTAGGTTTTCTGTTGTTAGCTGTCTAAGAAGTTGCAAAGTCCTGGGCTTTTGTTGCGGCAGCCATTTAACGTGCTGGCTGATATTGGGTTGAACCAGTGTGATGGTTAAAGGTTCAGATTGACTATTTGACCAGCTGATTTGTGAAAGCGGATACGCCAGAAGCCATGGTAGCATTAGTGCCGATATCCCGATTACTTTATTAAATCGCCATCCGTCTGTACCGACTTTGAACATGCAGAAAATGAGCGAGGCCTGTGAAGCAACGATCAGGCTTAAACCGTAGACGCCGGTGACGGGTGCCCAGCCAGCCAGCCAGGTATCAACATGCGCATAGCCCAGGTAAAGCCAGGGAAATCCGGTCAGCAACCAGCTGCGAAGCCATTCAAATAAGACCCAAAGCGCGGGAAATCCCAACAGTGTTCCCCAGCGCAACCGGCCCAGATATTTAACGTAGCAATAGGTAAAGCTGGCGCTGAGTAGCAGCGCAAGGCCCGCGACAAATAGAAATGTCAGGAATAAGGCTAAGGGTATCGGCGTATAACCATACTCATGAATACTATGGTAGATCCAGGAAGTACCGAAACCATAAAATCCAAGGCCGTATACCCAACCGTGCCAGATGGCCTGGCTGGGTTTGCTGCTGCGCAGAATAGTCAGCAGTACAAACAGAGAAATAATGGCTAAAGGCCAAAGACCGAAGGGTGCCAGCGATAGCGGCGCGATAGCACCTGCTGCTAGCGCTGACAGGCTGCGGGAAATTGAGCGCAAAGCAGTTAGCATGTTAATCGATGGAGGTAGATCCTGTGCCTGGAGAAATTTGCAGTGAGCGGATACGCCGGTTGTCTGAAGTCAGTACGACGAATTTTAATCCTGCGATATCAATCGCCTCGCGGGGTTCAGGTAGCTTGCCAAAATGCTGCATGACAATGCCGCCAATGGTATCGAACTCATCATCGCTGAACTCAAGGTCGAAGTGTTCGTTGAATTCATCAATGGGTGTTAATGCGTTAACAATACAGCAGCCATCGTCCATTTCGCGAATCAGTGCGTCGTCGGCATCAAAATCGTACTCATCTTCAATCTCCCCGACAATTTCTTCCAGTACGTCTTCGATGGTAACCAGGCCCGAAACACCG
>CBDUGR010000004.1:0-15320 GCA_965366515.1 uncultured Gammaproteobacteria bacterium
AGCCCGCACATACGACACAGATTGCACAGTGTAATGGGATCAACCCAGCAAGTGTGCTCTTCATGCACCTGAGGACAATTGTAGCGCCAGATTTTAAATGACTGCTTGGAGTAAAAGGGATTTGGCGTAGTAATTACCAGGGTGCCATCGGTCGACAAATGGCGGTACATATTTTCCAGGAACTGTCCAACATTCGGCAGGTGCTCAATAATTTCGCCTGCGATGATGGTATCAAATTGCTCTTCCAGATCCATCGTCACCACGTCGGCGGTTCTGGCATTAAAGCCCTGCTCCGTTAGCAACTCAATGCCTTCGCTATCGATATCAACTCCAAGGCAATCCGAATTTAGCTCACAAATCTGTCGAAACAACAGATTGGAGTGATGTCGCTCAAGCTGTGATTCCGTATCACGACGACCTCTCCTGGATTCAACCACGCCCATGTCGAGTACTTTGCCGCTTTTAACGAGCGGAGCGATAATTTCCATGCGATTTGCAATGGTTCCAACAAAATTCAGACTGCTCAATCTTCACCTCTTTACCAAAAAATAATGGCTCCCAACAGCCCCATTAAAACGCCGCAGCTTCTCGATAGCGAGCGTGCGCGATCATAACAGATCATGCAAAGCCTGTTAACAAACAGGCTCATCTAGCACCTGATGACTATTTCGCCATCACTCGCGCAATTTAGTGCGACAGCTTAGACGGCTACTCTGTGGCTTTCAATATAATAATCTCATCCTGTTTCTCATTGCTAAAGCTTTTTACCACACGAAACCCCTTGTGCTTTTGCAAACTCTTCAGTCGTTTTGCCAGTGCTTTATCCTTTGCCTGCATTTCGATCACCAGCAGATTTCTCCCCGGACAGTTTTTCTTAAAATAGGCTCTTGCTGGATTCAGGTTATAGGCGCAGTCATCAAACTGTTGATTACTAAAATAGGCAATATGAGCATTATTAGTGAGCAGCTTACTTTCTTTACTGCTATTTGTATTGAGCCAGACTAGCGCATCTGCGATATGCTGTTTACTGGTGCCAGTAGAAATCAACGAATCTAAGAGTGAGTAGCCAAGTAACAAACATAATAGTATCGGAGCCCAGCGAATTCTTTGATTATAAGACTGGTCAATAATCGCGTTAGCGTAGAATGGCAACCACAGCAGCATTAGCAGGCAAAAAGGCACCATGAACCGGTCATTAATAAACTGTTTCGTGAGAATCGCAAATACCAGATACAGAAAAATGACCAAAAGATA
The DNA here is from genome assembly GCA_965366515.1 of uncultured Gammaproteobacteria bacterium. Lineage (GTDB taxonomy): Bacteria > Pseudomonadota > Gammaproteobacteria > Pseudomonadales > IMCC2047 > JAJFKB01. The sequence goes on from CBDUGR010000004.1 coordinate 1,255, forward strand.
ACCCAAAATGATAGGCATGCTTTGGCCAGCAAATGGACTGCGAATCAGCCCACGACCCCAGATCAGTAGTATCAAATTATTGGGTAGAAATGCGTGCATTCCTTGAAAGAAAAGCAATACAAGCATTCCAGATACAAATACAAAGCCCACGTCATCTGATAAATACGGGTTTGCCAGCGCTTGGTCAATGACCGCAGTTGACGCAGAAATACCCTGAAAAATCTCATTTATCGATATCGGAACACGCTTTATTTCAAGCAACACCTGGTCTACTGAAAACGAATCCACAACACCTATCGCGCTAAACAGCAACAACAGACAGAGCGTCACCATGACCAGATAGAGCGTGCTCATCGTCGCCAATCTGGATCGTATTCCCAGTTTATCCCCAACTAACAGCATTAAGGGCACAAATAAGAGGAAGGCCAGCGCCTCGACTCTAAAGGCGAATGCCACTAAGCAGGAAACTACCCAGCCAATAGCATTTCGCAAGCCACCACGCGACTGATAGCGCAAAAGTAAAACCAGGCTTATAAGCAAGAACGCCCAAAACCCATGATCGCGAATAATGTAATCGCGGTAATCATTGAGTGTCGGATAGGTTAGAACCACGAATGCTGCCAGGCATTGGGTACGGAATGATCCACCCAAATCCCTCACTAAACCGATGAAGCCACAGCAGATTACGGCGTAGAAAAAAACGCTTATCGCATAAGCGGAGTTTTCAAATGAAAGTCCCGACAGGCTTTGCAGCTGGGCAATCAAAATCGACAAGAAGGGCCAGGAATAAATTTCCAGTGCACCCGAAAGCCCGCCTACGGCAAAAGCTTCTGCAGTTCGCAAATAAAGCACAGAATCGCTGCTTAGAACGGGATTGGAAATGATTGCTTTAACGGACAGAAGAATGCTAAGAGTCGAGACGATGAAATATAAGCCGATGGTTTTACTCTGTTTCAATATCCAAACCCTAATCTATTTTTATTTGGCTGATGGGCCTTTCAATACGCCCAATATGATACCTGAAACGCATGCCGGTTATCACTACCCGTCATCTAAAATAGATGATTTCTTGGTGCTCTTAGATATATCCCCATAAAAAGTCTATTGGAATCGCACTCTTGACCCAGAACATTATGGGTATCGCAGTTTTTCAGCCTGGCACTCTTAATTAGCCTGTATCAGTTTACAATAAAGGCTGAGCAATCAGATCAGATAAAGGCGGCGACAAAAGAAAGGGCCTCGAGAGAGGCCCGGCTGCCCTGGGTTTTACCCGGGGAGGTTATGTACAGTATCGATTCTATGCCTGAACAAAACAGTTGTGAAATGATATTTTCCTCTATAAAAAGCCCTTTTTAAGGGCCAACGTTATAACTAGGGCTTAATACGCTGGCTTTGGCCGGTTCAGATGACAATATTGGCCTCTAAAATCTGAAACACACGATTACGAATCTCGACGGACTCATTCACCAAATGGTGCCTTGCCTGAGGGAAATAATGTACTTGAGGTCGATCAAATTTTTGATCAATTATCGACAGGTTATACCGCCAATCGATGGTACTGTCTTCGCCGCCCTGAATCACAATGGGCGACAGTAATGAAGGCGTAATTTTCTCGAAGTCATTCGCCCAGTTTATCAGTGATGTGACCCAGGTCAGAGGAATTCTTTGATACTGCAAAGGGTCACCGGTTTGAAGAAATTTAATAAACTGTTCGTCATGGGAGCAGTCCATAAATTTGCGCTGCACGCTTTTGGCCCAGTGTTTTGATACCTTGTATAACCATATCAGTTTCTTCCATTGCACCGGCCGCACCAGTGGTGCCAGCAAAAAGACATTTTTAAAAGGCGAATTCGTGCGCGTGAACCCCTTCTCTATGAGATACGCCATCGCGATCGCACCGCCGGTACTTTGTCCCAACAAATAAAGCGGATCATCAAAATTTCGCTGACACCAGGGTATGTAGTGATGCAGAATATCAACGTAGTGATGAAAACCATCAATACCCGCCGGCTCTCCTGTCGACAGGCCATGTCCGGGCAGATCATAAATAACAACCGATAGATCTCGCTCCAGACAAAAGCGTATCAGATGGGTAAACAAACCCGAATGGTCAAAATAGCCATGCAGCAACACCATGGTTCCCTTGGACCGCCCCGTTTGTGGCCGGAAATAATGGGTCGCCAAACGAAAGTCCGCAACCTCGCAATAGCCAAAAGCATGCACAAAGCGCGTGAATTCATTTTCGAAATCAAGTCCATAAAATTGGCAATATTCCCTTTCTATGGGCGACAAGCTGGTAGGGCTATCGAAATCAATCGGCTGCCACTGCCTTTGAATGCTGTACGTATCCCAATTCAAAGCCGAGGACACAAAAATTTCCCTTATTTGCGAAGCGAAGCCCAAGATGGACTGCCCATGATTAACTAATCGGTATTTTCCATTTCTGGGCGATAGGCGCCTCTTTGCGCCGCACCAGTTAAGGCTGACCGTCGGTAAAGCGTTTGCTGAGCCTCCTGCCAGTTCTCCTCTTTGCCACCCCAGACATGCAGCGCCTCCTGCTGCAACGCACGTCCATATGAATAACTAAGCAACCAAGGGGCTTCTTGCTGGTTAATAGCATTAAGATAAGCATCTGACTTTGCAGGCGATAAGCCACCGGACAAAAAGGCTATCATTGGAACGGCGGCTGGCACCACACGCCTTAAAACTTTGAGCGTATAGTCCGCCACCTGCTCGGGGCTGACCTTAGCCCCATTGTCCTTTCCCGGCACTACCATATTCGGCTTCAATATCGTGTGCTCCAATACCACTCCATGTCGATATAGCGCCTGATAAAGCGCCTGAATGGCCGCTTCTGTAGCAACCGCTGAGCTGTCAATATCATGCGACCCATTAATCAACACTTCCGGCTCGACAATCGGAACGATTCCCTGCTCCTGACAAAGTGCGGCATATCGCGCCAACATCTCCGCATTGATTGTCAATGCTCGCTGGCTGGGCGTATTCTCTGCTATATGATAAACATTCCGCCATTTTGCAAAACGTGCGCCTGCCGACTTATAACGGGTAAGGCGTTCACGCAGACCATCTAACCCCTGTGTCACCTGCTCCCCAGGGCAATTGGCTAACGCGGTTAAGCCCTTATCGACTTTAATCCCGGGAACAATATTTTGGCTCTGCGCCAAAAGGGGTATCGGAGTGCCATCGATACTGCAATTCTGCTCCAGCGTTTCCTCAAAGAGTATAACGCCGCTGATAAAATCACCCAGTTTGGGTGTAGAGAGCAGTAATGAGCGATAACAGCAGCGGCTGTGCTCGGTGGACTCTGCGCCGATATCGGCAAATCGCTTGGCAATGGTATTGGTGCTTTCATCTGCAGCCAAAATCCCTTTGCCACGCACCGCCATTGCCTGAATGGTATCCTGTAGTTCCTTCTTTACAGTCATGGTCGTCTCCCGGCTAGATGTTACCCAATCAAGTGAATCTCACTTATAGTACCAGACCAGATGGGAAAAGGTTAAGAATACAGACCGATCCACTAGCCTTGCGCAGCGCGTTTTTCTAGCATAGCGACGGCGGGCAGCGTTTTACCTTCCACATATTCCAGAAACGCACCACCGCCGGTTGAAATATAGGAAATCTGATCTGCTATACCGTATTTGTCGACTGCGGCCAGCGTATCGCCACCCCCGGCTATCGAAAAAGCATCACTCTCGGCAATCGCTTTTGCCAAAGTAGCAGTACCCTGACCAAACTGATCAAATTCAAATACACCCACCGGCCCGTTCCAGATGATGGTTTTTGCCTGTTTCAAAATCGCAGCCAGATTTTTTGCTGTATCTGGACCAATATCCAAAATCATGTCATCCGCTTCCACATCGCCAACCGCCTTCAAGGTGGCCACCGCAGATTCACTAAATTCCTTAGCCACCACCACATCCGTTGGCATGGGTATTTGTGCTTTCTCCATTAATGCTCTGGCGTCCTGAATCAACTCATGCTCACAGAGCGATTTACCAACCGGCTGACCGGCCGCCGCCAGAAAGGTATTTGCGATGCCGCCGCCGACAATGAGTTGGTCTACCCGCGCTGACAAGGCATCCAATACCGACAGTTTAGTGGACACCTTGGAGCCTCCCACAATGGCTACCATCGGCCGCTGTGGATTCGCTAATGCCTGATCAAGTGCATTCAGTTCCTTGACCAGCAGTGGACCTGCGCAGGCCACCGGCGCATATCTGGCAACACCGCAGGTAGACGCCTGTGCGCGATGCGCCGTACCAAAAGCATCCATCACAAAAATATCGCATAGCGCCGCCATTCTTCTGGCCAGTTGCTCATCATCCGCTTTTTCACCCTGATTAAACCGGACATTCTCCACCACAACCAGTTCGCCCGGCTCGGCCGTAACACCATCCAACCAGTCTTGCTCAAAGCGCACCGGCCTACCCAGCAGACTGGAAAGGTACTCAGCCACTGGCTGCATGGAAAACTGTTGCTGCTGATCCGCAGCGACACCTTCCTTGGGACGCCCCAAATGGGACATGACAATCACCTGTGCTCCAGCATTCAAGGCTAATTCCAGGGTAGGCAACGCCGCTCGGATTCGCGCGTCACTGACGACCCGGCCATCCTTGATCGGCACATTCAGATCTTCGCGTATCAATACGCGTTTACCTGATAACTCCAGATCAGCCATACTTAGTAGAGACATCTTAATATTCCTTAACTCTTAACTATGTTTATAACTACGCGAAAAACTATGCTAAATTTTTCAAAACCAACGCGACATCCAGCATACGATTGGCGAAACCCCACTCGTTGTCAAACCAGGCCATCACTTTTACTAGCCGCTCGCCAGTCACGCAAGTTTGTCCACCATCAACTATCGATGAGCGAACGTCATGATTAAAATCACAGGATGCTAACAGTTCGTCAGTGTAGCCGAGAATACCGGACAGACCTCCTTGGGCCGCATTCTTTAAAAGTTCGTTAATCTCCTGCGCACTGGTATCACGGCTCATCACCATTGTCAGATCCATGATGGAAACATTAACCGTAGGAACGCGCATCGCGGAGGCTGTAAACTTATCTTCGAATTCCGGTAACACTCGACCAATACCTTTGGCCAACTGTGTTTCGACCGGAATAATTGAGCTGCCGGCACTGCGAGTACGACGCAAGTCCGTGTGGTGGTAGGCATCTATCACTGGTTGATCATTCATCGCCGAGTGAATAGTGGTAACGTGACCAAGCTCAATGCCAACACCCTGGTTCAGACAACGAATAACAGGGACAATGCAGTTGGTAGTGCAGGATGCATTCGAGATCACTGTATCACTTGGTTTCAGGCTGTTCTCATTCACGCCATATACAATCGTGGCATCGACACAGGATTCTGCGGGCTGAGAAAACAGGACCCGTTTGGCGCCGCAGGCTAAGTGCTCTTCAGCAGAGCGCCTGTCATTAAAGCTACCCGAACATTCCAACACCAGGTCAACCTCATGGTCTCCCCAGGGCAAATGGTCGCGCTGTTCGAAATGAGTAACGGGAATCCTGTCTTCGTTTACACATAGCGCCTCACCCTCTACCCGAACCTGGCCTGCAAATCGCCCATGGGTCGAATCATATTTGGTGAGATGCGCAATGGTTTCAATATCAGCCAACTCGTTGATAGCGACGATTTCCATGTCCTGCTGATGTGCAGACTCATAAAATGCCCGCAGTACACAACGGCCAATACGACCATATCCATTGATTGCTAGGCGATAGGCCATGACTTGATTTTCACCTAGAGAATCGCCTTGACGCTTTGCACAATATTCTCGACAGTAAAGCCGAAATATTCCATTAACTGATCACCCGGCGCTGACTCACCAAAGCTGTTCATTCCGATCACGCGTCCGTTTAGACCCGCGTACTTAAACCAATAATCTTGATGAGATGCTTCTACGGTAACCCTTGCCGCTATACTCGAAGGTATAACGCTTTCCCGGTAGCTATCATCCTGCGCTTCAAAATGATCAACGGAAGGCATGGAAACCAACCTTACCTGAACACCCTGCGCCTGCAACTGTTCAACTGCGGCCATCGCTATCTCAACCTCTGACCCAGTTGCAATTACGATAGCAACAGGAGTTTGATCACAATCTCGGAGGATATAACCGCCTTTTTGTACATCTGCCAGTAGGGCATCGCCACGCGGCATTACTGGTAATCCCTGGCGCGAGAATATAAGGGCGCTGGGACCATCCTGTTTTTCGATAGCTCGCTGCCAGGCCACGGCAGATTCCACCGTATCACAGGGGCGCCAAACCGACATATTCGGCGTAGCACGTAGTGCCGTCAGTTGTTCCACCGCCTGGTGTGTAGGGCCATCTTCACCCAATCCGATCGAATCGTGGGTATAGACAAAGATACTCCTCAATTTCATTAGCGCCGCCATGCGTACAGCATTACGCGCATATTCCATAAACATCAGGAAGGTTCCACCATATGGGATAAAGCCACCGTGCAGCGCGACGCCATTCATAATGGCCGACATGCCGAACTCACGCACCCCATAATAGACGTAGTTGCCTTCTGCATTTTCCCGCGTTAGCGGCTGCGAACCACTCCAGTTAGTGAGGTTAGAGCCGGTTAAATCCGCAGACCCTCCTAACATCTCCGGCAAAACGGGCGCAAACGTATTCAAACAATTCTGCGATGCCTTACGCGTCGCTACTTTTTCTCCATCGGCCTGAACCTGTTTAATGTACTGCTGCGCAATTTCGGTGAAATTTTCCGGTAACTGTCCCTTGCTGCGACGCACGAACTCGGCTGCTTTCTGCGGATAAGCTGCAGCGTAACTGTCAAACAGCTGCTGCCATTCACTTTCAGCCTGAGCGCCTTTCGCAACGGCATTCCAACCCGTATAGATATCATCCGGCACTTCAAAAGGCGCAAAATTCCACCCCAGATTCTCACGTGCCGCCTGCACCTCTTGGGCACCCAGCGCTGCACCATGCACACTTTCGGTACCCTGTTTGTTTGGCGCACCAAATCCAATAATCGTCTGGCAACATATCAACGTTGGCTGCTGCGTATTTGCTCGCGCTGTTTTCAATGCTATCTGTACTTCCTCCGGATCATGACCATCAACATGGGCTATAACCTGCCAGCCATAGGCTTCAAAACGCTTAGCCGTGTCATCAGTAAACCACCCCTGAACCTGTCCGTCGATAGAGATGCCATTGTCATCGTAGATCGCAATCAGTTTACCAAGCCCATGAGTCCCAGCCAGCGAACAGACTTCATGGGAAATGCCTTCCATCAAACAACCGTCACCCAGGAATACATAGGTGTGGTGATCGACAATTGTGTGATCTGGTTCGTTAAACTGAGCTGCCAGCACTTTTTCAGCGAGCGCCATGCCCACTGCGTTCGCTATGCCCTGGCCCAGCGGGCCGGTGGTAGTTTCAACACCTGGCGCATAACCATGCTCGGGGTGTCCCGGCGTTTTTGAATGCAATTGACGAAAGTTTTTCACATCATCAATACTCAGCTCGTATCCAGTGAGATGCAGCAAAGAGTATAGCAGCATGGATCCATGTCCATTCGAAAGTACAAAACGATCACGGTTCGGCCAATCAGGATTTTTAGGATTATGAATCAGGAAATCATTCCAGAGAACTTCCGCGATATCAGCCATACCCATGGGCGCACCAGGATGTCCCGAGTTGGCTTTTTGCACGGCGTCCATGCTCAAGGCACGCACGGCATTGGCTAATTGATTTCGCGAAGCGGAAGGGGATGACATATTAAACCTCTTTTGGCAGCATACTCTGCTAATTTTGAAAGCCGCCTATTTTCACCTAACTGAGTCAAAGCATCAAATTTAACTTTGCAAAACTGCCAACTAATTATGACGAGTAGCCTTAATTTAGCTTTCTATTCACCCAACTTGTTAAGTAACTCGTCAAGCAATTCGCTAGAGAGCCCAAAAATCTATATCAAAATATTTTGATATAGATTTGATTAATCGCCGCCTCAATGCTATAACTGCACGACTATGGAAAACTCTCTGCCACAGGATAATTCAAACAAAACAGATCCGCTGAAAACGGCTGATCTGGGGGAAGCCTTTTTGGCCCGCGCCTGCAAAGCTGCTTCTGATCCGTTGAGACTGAGAATTCTGCGGATTATGCGCACGGAATCCTATGGCGTGTTGGAACTCTGTCATATTCTGAGTATGGCACAACCCAAACTGAGTCATCACCTTAAGGTTCTCGCACAAGCGGGTTTAGCCGCAACCCGACGCGAGGGGAATTCTATTTTTTATCGCCGGCCGTTGTTGACTTCCGATAACCCACTGGCAGGTTTTATAGGTGCACTTTTTGTAAGTGTCGACCAGTTACCCATTGAGCCCGATATCATCTCGCGTATGGATATGATCAGGGAGGAACGATCACGCTCTTCATTAGAATTTTTTGCCAAAAACGCAGATAAGTTTAAAGAACATCAAGCTTTGATCACGGAAAATTCACAATATGTTGCCAACATTCAGGAGCTTGTCAAACTGACAGGACTTGAAAGGGGAGCAACCGCTATTGAAATTGGCCCTGGAGAAGGCGATTACCTGGTTGAGCTGGCGACACTTTTTGGCCAAGTAGTCGCGGTGGATAACTCCTCCAGTATGCTGTCACTTGCCAAAAACAAATCGGTTCAACAGCAACTCACCAATATCCAGTTTATAGAAGGCGAACCCAGTGATGCAGCCGATCTACATATTAAAGGCGACCTGGTAGTTTGTAATATGGTATTGCATCACATCGCTTCACCAGCGGCCGTCTTTCAGCATGTCCATCAGCTACTAAAGGACAACGGTTTTTTGCTGATTGCGGAGCTATGCCCCCATGATCAACCCTGGGTTAAGGAAAGCTGTGGTGACATCTGGCTCGGTTTTGAACCAGAAGAGTTACAACACTGGGCAGAAGCTGCAGCTCTCGAAGCGCGACAAAGTCTTTACCTGAGCCTGCGTAATGGTTTTCAGGTTCAACTACATTTATTCCAAAAAACTTTTAACTAACTCTTAATCAACAATGAACGAGTAAAATTATGAGCGATTATTCCCTGTTTACATCTGAATCCGTATCTGAAGGCCACCCAGACAAAATGGCTGACCAAATATCCGACGCCGTACTCGACGCCATTATTGCCGATGACAAAAATGCCCGGGTGGCCGTTGAAACCATGGTTAAGACAGGCATGGCTATTATTGCCGGAGAGGTACGTACCGATACCTATATTGATTTGGAAGATCTAGTTCGGAATGTCATCCTGGATATTGGCTATAACAGCTCTGATGTAGGTTTTGACGGAGCGTCCTGTGCCGTGCTGAATGCTATCGGCAAGCAATCCGGCGATATCGCTATGGGCGTTGATGAAGGCAGTGCAAAGGAGCAGGGTGCCGGGGACCAGGGTCTGATGTTCGGTTATGCCACCAATGAGACTGCCGTGTTGATGCCCGCACCGATCTACTATGCACATCGATTAGTTGAACGCCAGGCTTATCTCAGGAAGCACAATGTTCTGACCTGGTTGCGTCCAGATGCCAAAAGTCAGGTCACACTCAGATACGAGAACGGCAAACCAGTGGCAATAGATGCCGTTGTACTCTCCACACAACATGATCCAGACGTCAGCCAAAATGATATTCGTGAAGCGGTGATGGAAGAGATTGTACAGCACGTACTGCCGGCAGAATGGTTGCATGCGAATACCAAGTATCATATCAACCCAACCGGTCAGTTTATTATCGGTGGCCCCGTCGGCGATTGTGGTCTGACCGGGCGTAAAATTATTGTGGATACTTATGGTGGTATGGCACGCCATGGTGGCGGCGCTTTCTCCGGAAAAGACCCATCCAAAGTCGACCGTTCTGCGGCTTATGCCGGGCGCTATGTAGCAAAAAATATCGTTGCTGCCGGCTTGGCTGATCGGTGCGAGATTCAAGTTTCTTATGCCATCGGCGTTGCCGAGCCTACCTCGATTAGTGTCAATACTTTTGGCACAGGCAAACTGGAAGATGCAAAAATTGCTCAACTGGTGAATGAACACTTTGACCTACGCCCGGCTGGTCTGGTCGACATGCTTGATTTGAAACGGCCTATCTATAGAGCGACTGCAGCCTACGGCCACTTTGGTCGAGAAGAGCCCGATTTCACCTGGGAAAAAACAGATAAAGCTGCAACGCTTGCCGCAGCGCTTTAAAACACCGCTTATAGAACCTAATTTATTATTCAGGAACACTTATCATGACCGATTTAGCCACCACACAATCCTCTGCCCGTGACTACAAAGTCGCCGATATCAGTCTCGCCGACTGGGGACGCAAGGAAATTGAAATAGCCGAAAATGAAATGCCTGCTCTAATGGCCCTAAGAGAGGAATATCGAGAAGAACGACCATTGGCAGGCGCGCGCATTATTGGCTGCATTCATATGACCATTCAAACCGCTGTATTGATTGAAACGCTGCTGGACTTAGGTGCGGATGTACGCTGGTCTTCATGCAATATATTTTCTACACAGGATCACGCTGCCGCAGCTATTGCCGCCGCGGGTATCCCGGTTTTTGCCTGGAAGGGGGAAACTGAAGAGGAATATGACTGGTGTATTAAACAAACAATTCTCAAAGACGGGCAACCCTGGAATGCCAATATGCTACTCGATGATGGCGGTGACCTGACAGCGGTTATCCATGAACAATATCCTGAGATGCTGAATCATATCCATGGCGTCACAGAGGAAACTACCACCGGAGTACACCGGCTGTTAGAGATGCTGGAGCAGGGAACTTTAAAAGTTCCTGCTGTGAACGTGAATGATTCGGTAACCAAATCCAAAAACGATAACAAATACGGTTGTCGGCACAGTCTGAACGATGCCATCAAGCGCGGCACCGACCACCTGCTTTCCGGGAAAAAGGCTTTAGTAGTCGGCTATGGCGATGTTGGTAAGGGATCGGCCCAATCATTGCGTCAGGAAGGAATGATTGTCCGGGTCAGCGAGATTGACCCGATATGCGCCATGCAAGCCTGCATGGACGGTTTCGAACTGGCCTCGCCCTATATTAACGGCGAAAATGACGGAACCATCGATTCGATTGATCAGACTCTCTTACAAAGCACTGACCTGATCGTGACGACAACAGGTAACGTCAATGTTTGTGACAAAAATATGCTGCAAACTCTGAAGAACGGTGCGGTGGTCTGTAATATTGGACACTTTGACCACGAAATTGATACTGCCTTTATGCGTAATAACTGGGAATGGGAAGAGATTAAACCACAGGTTCACCGCATTCATCGTGATAAAAGTAAAGGCGATTATTTGATTCTGCTTTCAGAGGGTCGTTTGGTAAATCTGGGTAATGCAACCGGGCACCCCTCTCGTATTATGGACGGATCTTTTGCCAACCAGGTACTTGCTCAAATTTATCTGTTTAAACAGGCGTTTGCCAGTCAGGATATTGACACTCAAGCGCAACAGCTCAGGGTTGAGGTGTTGCCTAAACAACTTGACGAGGAGGTTGCACGTCACATGGTAGCGGGCTTTGATGGCGTCATTACCAAAATGACTGCTGAGCAGTCCAAATACATTAGCGTACCGGTTAACGGTCCTTATAAAACCGATAGCTACCGTTATTAGGATTAATTCCGAGCGCAGCAACTACCTGAGTCTAATTAAATCGCGCGTGAAGGTTGAGAGATAGAAGTAATGAGTAACAAAATCTACAGTTGTGAGTTTTTTCCACCAAAAAGCACGCTGGGCGACCAAAATCTGGCCGCTACCTGGGAAACACTGCGCGAGAAGAACCCTGCCTTTTTCTCTGTAACCTATGGCGCAGGTGGCTCGACGAAAGAAAAGACTTTCTCCACAGTGAAACGGATTAATGATGCCGGACTAAACGTTGCACCACACCTATCCTTTGGTGGGGATGGTGAGGACGCGGTAATTGAACTGTTAGATCAATATCGTGAAATGGGCATCAACCGGTTGGTAGCATTACGTGGTGACCTGCCCTCGGGCATGGGGGGCAGCCACCTTGTTTATGCCAATGAACTAGTCGCATTTATTCGCCAGCATAGTGGAGATTATTTTCATATTGAAGTGGCCGCTTACCCGGAAATTCACCCACAGGCGGAAAGTTTTGATAAGGATCTATACTACCTCAAGAACAAACTGGATGCCGGCGCCAACAGTGCGATCACGCAATACTTTTACAACCCGGACGCCTATTTTTATTTCATTGACCGCTGCCAGGCCATCGGTATCGATAAACCCATCGTTCCGGGTATTATGCCCATTACAAATTTTGCTAATTTAGCACGATTTTCAGATGCCTGTGGCGCGGAAATTCCACGCTGGGTGCGTAAACGCCTTGAATCTTTTGCCGATGATTCAGACAGCATATTGGCATTCGGTGTTGAATTGGTTACGGATCTTTGCGAAAAATTACTACAGGGTGGTGCGCCCGGATTGCATTTTTACACCATGAACAAGACGGAGCCAACCATAAGTATCTGGAATAATTTAGGTTTAACGTCCACTTAAATCTTTGCAATGACGAGCTATGCGAATCCCAAGAATTTTTGTTGATCAGGCCTTACAGCCTCATACTGAAATCTGCTTTACACAGGAAACGAGCCATTATTTGTCGCGCGTACTGCGTTTGTCTTTAGACGCCAAAATAAGGGTATTTGACGGCAAAAGCGGCGAATATGAAGCTAAAATAACAAATATTCAAAAAAACAGGGTTACCGCATCACTTTCAGCTTTTATTGAAGAAAGTCGCCAATCACCGCTTCCGGTTCATTTGGCCATTGGAATATCTCGAGGAGAGCGCATGGATTGGGTGATTCAAAAATCAACCGAATTGGGCGTCGCCTCCATTGTTCCATTATTTAGTGAGCGCTGCGAAGTCAAACTCGATAGCAAACGGTTACAGAGCAAACTCACACACTGGCGCAAGGTTGCAATCAGTGCCTGCGAACAATCCGGTCTGAATATCATTCCCGAGATTCACCCTCCCCAGCAACTTAAAGAGTGGCTACCGACGGCCAATACTGATCTAAAACTCGTATTGCATCCGCTGGATAGCCAGCCACTGGCAAGATTAGCCACTCCAGACTCAGTAACTCTGTTAATCGGGCCTGAAGGTGGCTTTTCCCAATCCGAGATAACCGCTGCAATACAATCCAGCTTCCAGCCTATTCAGCTAGGCCCTCGCATATTGCGCACGGAATCGGCGCCTATTGTCGCAATTAGTATTTTACAGTACCAATGGGGTGATCTAGGCCACAATCTCCAGCACTAACGCTACAGCCCGCTGAAATTTTGGTAACTTCAGGCTAGGTCATGAACGAAAACAGGCCAACGTCAGAGGCCCAAAGACGCTTTTACCCCTGAATGGGTGATGATAAGCGATAGCGCTAGACGAACCGAAAGATTTTAATTGGCAACCGCTGTTTCGAACAGTTGTTTCTCTACACTGTCCAGGTCTGGGATGCGCAGATGTTCATTTTTTAGCTGCACAGACATCAATTCCGTGTCGCTGAGATGCTCATCTAATTCGCAGATATCTTTTTCACTTACCTTTACTGTGCGCGGCTGCCCCTGCACTAACATACCCCAGAATGGCAGCTTGTCATTACCCGCGAAAGACTTAAATACAGCAATACAGGCTTTCTCAGAATGTTTCTTTAAACTGCCCCCAGATAAGGTTTCGAAGCAAACCACAGGAATACGTAAATTACGCCAGTGTTTATGCCCCAATACCCAGCGCTGCGAATGTGACTCAACGATCAATCCTGCCATCGGTGTTACTTCCGCAAGAGTGCATGCCGGCAAAAGCAAACTTCTATCCTGCAGCGGTATAATTAGACTGGGCAAAGGTGATTCTGCCATATTTTTAACCTTATTTAGAGAGTAATCTTTTATTGTGAACCAGCTGCATCCGGCAACTCAGAATGGCGCTCGTAATTGGTCAATTCAGCAATTGCATCCAGTAAATCTCCCTCCTGG
>CBDUGR010000005.1:0-14118 GCA_965366515.1 uncultured Gammaproteobacteria bacterium
TGCTCTGCAATACGCGAGCAGTCAGCCCCGACTTGCCATGTTGCGTAGTATTCCATTCATCCATAGCCTGCATCACCTGATCTGTCTGCGTAATCGCAAACACTGGACCCTCCGCCAAAATCTTTAAATCTGAATCAGTCACTATGGTCGCTATCTCTATTATGGTATCTTGCTCTGGAATAAGACCGGTCATTTCAAGGTCAATCCAAATTAAATTTGCTTTACTTAGCATGGAAACATCCTAGTCAGGATTAATATGAAGTCTATTAACAGTAACGGTACATTACTCAATATTGGATCTCGAATCTAGCGTTATGAGTAAACGTCGCTTAACCCGGCGCCAAGAATGGCGCATTAAAAAAATTCAGGATGAACGACTGGAACGGGCAGAAAAGCGTGATCAATTGGTCAGCCAAGAGATCGATAATAAATCCCTGGGGCCTGAACAGCAGGGGCTGGTAATCGCGCATTACGGTACGCAGGTTGAAGTGGAAGCACTTCAAGGAACGAGCAAAGGGCAGACTTTGCGCTGTCACCTAAGAACCAACCTGAGCAGCATCGTTACTGGTGATAAGGTTAGCTGGCAATTATCACAGGATCAAAGCGGCGTAATCGTTGCCGTTGAAAAACGGCAATCCGAACTGTCCCGGCCTGACGCTAGCGGCACACTGCGCCCCATCGGCTCGAATATAGACCAGATTTTTATTGTAATTGCACCACAACCTTTAACGCCAACAGGGTTGATCGATCGCTATCTGGTAGCCTCCGAGGCGGCTCATATCACACCAATACTGCTGATCAACAAAGTAGACCTGTTGAACGAACAGGCCTGCCCGGAAATTGAAGATATCAGGTCTCTCTATGCTGGTATTCCCTACCAGATCGTTACCGCATCAAGTAAACACGAAACCATGCTTTCGGAATTACGAAAATTACTTCGCCAGAGAACCAGCATATTTGTTGGCCAGTCAGGCGTAGGCAAGTCCTCCATAATCAACACACTGCTACCTGGCACTGATCTGCGTACTAACGAGTTATCAACGGCGACAGGCAAAGGTATGCATACCACCACCACAGCGCGCCTTTTTCACTTGCCTGGCGGCGGTGACATCATTGATTCGCCCGGCATTCGAGAGTTCGGATTGGAACATATCGACCCAAATACCCTGGCGCAGGGCTTCAAGGAGTTCCAACCTTTCCTTGGATATTGTAAATTTCGGGATTGCAAACATCTGCATGAACCTGGCTGCAAACTTCAGCTGGCTGTTGAAGAGGGTAAGATTGACAGCAGAAGGCTCGCCAGTTATCTGCGAATTGCAGAGTCGCTACTTTGACGATCAAACAATAGAATAAATCGGCCAAGCAGTAGCAAAAAATTCTGTTGTTAAGCCCATCATCCGCTGGCAGGAGTTTAAAACTGAAAATTTTGTTCGCGCATTGGCTATAATTGCGATATATAATGGCAACTTTAAAATATTCGACGAACAAACGCTTGTGCATAAGCAAATCTAATTCTAAAATTTCGTCGCTTTAATAATCGATACTTTATTTTATTCATTCAATCGATAAAGATACAGGTTGTAAGAGACAGCAACTATGCCAAAAAACAGCAGCAAACCTAGCGGGCCAACCCTTAAGAGTTTCTCCCCTTATACGGAGAAAAAGGGTGAAGATTATATGAGCAGCGCGCAACGAGAGCACTTCAAACAGATTCTTCACGCTTGGAAAAATGAGCTTGCGGAAGAAGCCAGCCGCACAATGCATCACCTGCAAGAGGAAGCAAATAATTTTGCTGACCCTAACGATCGAGCCAGCCAGGAAGAGGAATTTAGTCTGGAACTGCGCACCCGCGATCGCGAGCGCAAACTAACCAAGAAAATAAACGAAACACTCGAGCGCATCGAAATAGATGATTATGGTTTCTGTGACTCCTGCGGTGTTGAAATTGGTATACGACGACTGGAGGCCAGACCAACAGCAACACTGTGCGTTGACTGCAAAACACTCGACGAAATTAAAGAGCGCACGGTCGGGGGCTAACGACGAGCGTTGACATCAAAACAAATGAACTATTTCAACGACAGATCATAACCATTGCGCTGCTTTACCCTTAAGCAGCCATTTTTTATTTTCTTCTACCTATGAACGATACATTGCCCCCTGTCGTTCCCTATATTGGTCGCTTCGCGCCCTCCCCTACAGGCCCTCTGCATTTTGGTTCTCTGGTAACTGCCTTAGCCAGTTTTCTTGACGCCAAAGCTAACCAGGGTCGGTGGCTGGTGCGATTGGAAGACATTGATCCACCAAGAACCCAGCCCGGAGCAGACAAGGAAATTTTATGCGCACTGGAAGCGCATGGACTGCATTGGAACGATGAAGTGCTCTACCAAAGCAGTAATTTACCCGCTTACCGGCAGATCATTGATGCTCTGATATCAGACAGCCAAGCCTATTATTGTGATTGCTCCAGACAAATGCTTAAGAACTACCCTGTCTACCCAGGGTTTTGCGTCAGCAACGATAAGCTCACATCAGAAAATGCCGCTATTCGAGTCCGCGTTAAGGATGAAGATCTGGTCTTTGAGGATGAAATTCAGGGGCGGCAATCACAGCAATTGAGGAAAGATATCGGCGATTTTGTAATATTTCGCAAGGATGGGCTCGTGGCATACCAGTTGGCGGTAGCGGTGGATGACTCTCGGCAAAGAATAACAAAAGTCGTACGAGGTTCGGATCTCCTCGATTCGACTTTCCGCCAAGTCTACCTCCAGAAGCTGCTTCAACTAAACACGCCGGGCTACGCTCATATTCCTGTTATTCTAGGCACTGACGGCAAGAAATTAAGCAAACAGAATTATGCAAAACCGCTTGATCCCAAGAATACCAGCAACAATCTATACTTGGCACTCAAGGCGCTCAAACTTGAACCTTCGCAGGACCTGATTAATGCGCCTCCCAGCGAGCTGGTACAATGGGGCGTCGTTCACTGGGACATTGGCAAGATACCCCGAAAAATAGGTATTGAGGTTCACCTCCCTTAGATCCCTAAAAAAATGCAAAACAATCTAATACACCCTTAACCTTTACTTTTTATAGATACCTTATCTATTATAGGGACTTCGAATTTTTGTGTATATTTTACGCTTTTTGTTACAAATCGTAATCATGCCACCAAATATGCGTAGCTAATCAATGCTGAAAGAAGGTTCAAAGCAAACCGCAAAGAACACCTCCAAAATTAAAGATATTATGGGGGAGTGCGATGCGATTAAAACTATTTGCCGCCAGATCCGGCAGATTGCCCCGACCAACTGCACGGTTTTGGTCGTTGGAGAAACGGGAACAGGCAAAAGCCTGTTTGCGCAGCGCATATTCGAGCTCAGCAACAGAACAAACAAACCGCTTATTTCTATCAACTGCACCACCCCACCTGAAACCAAAGTGGAAGCTGAAATTCTGGGCTATAACAAGAAAACACTGACCGGGCACAGCGGACCAAATCTTGAACACCTTTCCGATGTCAACGGCGCGACATTACTTATAGATGAAATCAGCGAACTATCACCTGAAGCCCAGGCTAACCTGTTAGAAGTCCTTGAGCTTGTCGAAAAAATAAATTCCTCAGAAACCAGGCCAGCCATAGACATTCGGTTGATCGTAACCACTCAGGATGACCTGCGCGAACTGGTGCAGAACAGAAAGTTTAATAAACGGCTATTCTATCACCTTAATGTTTTTACCATCGATATCCCGCCGTTACGAGACCGAGGCAGCGACAAATTAAGGATCGCCGAGACACTACTTGAGCAGGCCTGTAAAAAATATAACAAGCAGGTAAGTGGATTTGCGCCTGGAGCTATTAAACAGATAAGTAACTATCGCTGGCCAGGGAATTATCGCGAGTTGAGCAATATCATAGAACGAGCAGTACTACTCTCGGATGATTCTATAATCTCAGCTGAGCAAATGAATCTGGAAAAGGAAATTAACTCTCCCGCTGAATATTCCCAGGATCGCGTGCAGCATAGCAACGGTCTTGCCGAACCAATATCACCCGAGAATAACCAGAATTTATCCATGGAAGACTATTTCAAACATTTTGTTCTCGAACATCAGGATCAAATGACGGAGACGGAACTGGCCCAAAAACTGGGTATTAGCCGTAAATGTCTTTGGGAAAGGAGACAACGGCTGGGCATTCCAAAACGAAAATCAGCCGCTCGCAGCTAACCCTTATTGTTACCAATCCGCACATTATACCGGCCATACATTATTTTTTGTTACCTTTTTTTACACTAACTGTAACCGCAGGAACCACGGCTTAAGCTCTTGTTTATAAACATATTTTAAGCACTTTATTGTTGCATTCAGGGCTGCCAATGATTATCATGTCGCCAGCTTGTTGCCGCAACAACAAAAACATAACCCGCGACAAAAACAGAATAAGGTGGGAGGAAAACTGGCGAACGCCCTTGGCCACAACAATACAAAAACAACCAAAGGGTCGGCAAGCAATTTTATGAATACGCGGTTTTTTTATGTGGCCCGCAGGATATCCAAGTAAGATTGCTATGGGGAAACCCATAATAATAAAAAGCAACAAAAGCGAGGATATTTGATATTGCCACACCCGTGTTCATAGTTTCCAAATACGGCTGAATACCACATTCAAGGGATTCAGCTAATGCCTTCACCTCATGCTAGCTATTCATTTACCCATTACCTATATACAATATCCCCTTTTGCTGCTCATCGCAGTGGGCACCCGTCCCTTAATTAGAGATAATCAGAAACCAATGTCTGCACCTAACAAGCGCATATTTTGATCCAATTTTCCGAAGAGACGTCTACAGCGAGCCAATGGACATAGCCAGCATCACATGACACCCAACTATATAAGCTCCCGTGAACACCAGATCTCCACGAGTGATATCAGTGCAAATGCGATCAATGTTATCCAAACTCTGACTAACAAGGGGTTTCTAGCCTTTTTGGTCGGGGGCGGTATACGCGACTTATTATTAGGCGCGCACCCTAAAGATTTCGATATCTCTACCAATGCCCGCCCAGAAGAAGTGGTAAGGCTTTTTAAACGCGCCCGCGTTATTGGTCGCCGCTTCAAAATTGCTCACGTGTATTTTGGTAAGGAAATCATCGAGGTTACCACCTTTAGAGGAAGCCACCCGGACGAGCTGGACAACCATCCACACGCCATGAAAAGCACTGCAGGCCAACTGCTGCGCGATAATATTTACGGGTCGCTGGAGGAGGACGCCATTCGGCGAGATTTCACCATAAACTCACTCTATTATGATCTTGAAAACAATCAACTAATTGACTATACGGGCGCTTTCGACGACCTGAAGGCGCAAACATTAAAGGTTATCGGTGATCCAGAAAAACGTTATCGCGAAGATCCAGTGCGCATGCTCAGAGCAATACGTTTTTCAGCCAAACTGGGGTTCACTATCGATCCGGATTCGGCTAAGCCCATTGCAGAATTGGCGTCACTATTACGCAATATTCCCCCCGCCCGGTTATTTGACGAATGCCTTAAGCTTTTCCTGTCCGGGACGGGTGAGAAGACCTACCATCTGGCAAATCAGTACCATCTCTTTGTCCACCTATTCCCGGAAACCAGCCACTGCCTGAAAGCGCATCATAACCAGGCACTTATAGAGCAGGCGCTTACCAATACAGACAAACGAATTGCTGCAGGCAAAGGTATCACGCCCGCTTTTCTCTTTGCTGTAATGCTGTGGCCTCCCATGCAACAACACCTGGAAGAATACGTTAACAAAGGTTTTCGAACATCAGAAGCACTGCATAAGGCCAAACACCTGGCACTCACAAATCAAATAAAACACACCTCGATTCCGCGTCGCTTTAGTTTACCCATGCGCGATATCTGGGATCTGCAATACCGACTGGATAGGCGAGGCGGGAATCGCGCATTTAAACTGCTTTCACACCCTCGCTTTCGTGCGGCCTACGATTTCTTACTACTTAGGGAACAAAGCCAGGATACCTCTGCCAAAAATCTGTCTCCGGGGCTGGGGCAATGGTGGACTGAATTTCAGGATGCCGATACTCCAACACGCAACCAGATGGTTAGTGCGTCAGGCAAAGGAAGTCGCCAACATACACGCAGGAAAGCCAGCGTGCGCAAGAAGCGCGACTAAAATCCACATGCCTACCCGTTATCATTCAGTTTATATAGGACTGGGCAGCAATCTCGAAAACCCTTTGGGGCAATTGCGCCAGGCGGTCTCTGCAATCAAACAGGTACCGGAAACTAAATTTCAAGCGCTCTCAAATATTTACAAGAGCAGCCCCGTGGGCCCTCAAGAGCAACCAGACTTTTTAAATGCGGTCGCGCTGATATCAACCGCATTACCACCAGAGAAGCTACTGGATCAGCTGCAAAGAATAGAGACGCAGCAACATAGAGTCAGGAGCGTTCGCTGGGGACCACGTACCATCGATCTGGACATTTTGCTCTATGCCGATCTGATTATTAAAAGTAAACGCCTGATTGTCCCTCACCCAGAGATTGCCCAACGCGATTTCGTGCTCATACCCCTTGCAGATATTTGTCCTCATCTGGTTTTCCCTGATGGCGCCAGGTTAGCCGATCTTATGAGTGCCAAACCCCAGACAAACATCCAGCTTTATGAATCGGCTTCTGTGTTTTTCGAGAATCAATAAACTTCGCCCGGCGCTATGGCAGTTGCTGCGACACGTGCTTCTTGTAGTTAAACCGGCGAATCATTACAATGAGCCCCTTACTATCCCGCCCAGAGCTGAGCGCCCATAATAGTGAAGTCCATTTCCCAGCAATATTTTTCGCGCCTTAGGTAGGCAATCCTGATACCGGTGAGGAGTTGAGTTATTCATGAGCAAAGTATCACTATCCACTTTAACCAAACTTAAAGCCAAGGGTGCCTATGATGCCACATTTGCACAATTGATTAGTCAGGCTGGAATAGAAGTGTTACTGGTGGGTGATTCACTGGGAATGGTCGTTCAGGGGCGCGCAAGTACCGTCCCGGTCACCATGTCAGATATGATTTACCACATTCAATCGGTCAGCCTGGGCAACCAGGGTTCAATGATCATGGCCGACCTTCCCTACATGTCTTACGCAACCACCGAAACTGCTTTATCAAACTCCGCAAAACTGATGCAAGCAGGGGCTAATATGGTAAAGCTTGAAGGTGGGGAATGGCTAACAGACACTCTTTCTCGATTAAGCGAGCGCGGAATACCTGTGTGTGCACATATAGGGCTAACTCCTCAATCGGTTGATAAAATTGGCGGTTACCATGTACAGGGACGCCAGCAGGAAGATGCCGCGAAACTGGTGAAAGATGCACTGGCTTTGCAGCAGGCTGGAGCTGATATCCTGCTAATGGAGTGCATCCCAAGCCCACTCGCAGCAGAGATTTCAAAGCAACTTACGATTCCAACTATCGGAATCGGGGCGGGGCCAGATACTGATGCGCAGGTACTTGTATTACATGATATGCTGGGTATCGCTACTGATTACGCACCGAAGTTTGTAAAAAACTTTCTGGCAGAAACCAATTCCGTGCAAGAGGCTATTAAGAATTATTCTGAAGCGGTGAAAGCCGGGACTTTCCCAGGGCCGGAGCACTGCTACCAAAACTAAATTTTCTCAATCAAAGAAAAGCTAATTAATGATGCAAACCTTTACCCGAATCAATGAAATTCGTGAGGTGCTCACTGCCGAAAAACGTCAGGGACGTACCATCGGCTTCGTCCCTACTCTTGGCAACCTGCACGAAGGCCATATGGCGCTTATAAGAGCTGCCAGAGCGCAAGCCGATATAGTGGTCGCCAGTGTTTTTATCAATCCGATGCAGTTTGCCGCCAATGAGGATCTTGACGCCTACCCCAGAACTCTGGGAGCGGATCAGGAGAAATTAATTAAGGAGGGCACAGACTTCCTGTTCGCCCCTACCGCCAGAGAAATGTATCCGGAAGGTGTAAACACACAGATTATTATCCCCGTATTATCCAACATCCTCTGTGGCGCCAGCCGACCCGGTCATTTTACGGGGGTTGCCACCATCTGCACCAAGCTTTTTAATATCGTTCAGCCAGATGTCGCCATGTTTGGTGAGAAGGATTATCAGCAGTTGACCATCATTCGCCACATGGTTAATGACCTTTATATCCCTGTACAAATCGTAGGCATTCAGACTGGCCGGGCGAAAGACGGACTTGCCTTGAGCTCACGCAACGCCTATCTTTCGGCAAATGAAAGAAAATCAGCTCCGGTATTGTATCAATGCCTAATGGAAACCAAGCAAGCAATAGAACAGGGGGCTCGCGATTACTACCAGCTCGAGCTAAAGGCTAATTCCACTCTGAAACAAGCAGGCTTTAAGCCTGACTATTATCACGTAATGAACCGGAACACGCTCGAGACACCTACTTCCGCAGACAAACAGCTTATTGTTCTT
Source organism: uncultured Gammaproteobacteria bacterium (assembly GCA_965366515.1). Taxonomy (GTDB): domain Bacteria; phylum Pseudomonadota; class Gammaproteobacteria; order Pseudomonadales; family IMCC2047; genus JAJFKB01. Next base: position 8,490 of record CBDUGR010000005.1, read on the forward strand.
GCTGCCGCCCAGTTAGGAAAATCAAGGCTGATCGACAATTTACAGATCGATCTGCAAGTAAATTCATAAAGAACTTAGCCTTGATGCCACACAAGCAACGCTGCCCTTGGTTGGATCTTTCAAAAGCAGATTATGTGGATTATCACGACCGGGAATGGGGTGTACCTGTTTATGATGATCAAAAAATGTTTGAATTTCTTACTCTTGAGTCAGCACAGGCCGGGTTAAGCTGGTATACAGTGCTTAAAAAGCGAGAGAATTACCGCAGCGCCTTTAATCAATTCAATGCTCTTAAGATGGCAGAATATGGTGACGGGGATATTGAGCGGCTTATGCAGAACTCAGGAATTATCCGTAACAGACTCAAAATTAATGCTGCAATTAACAACGCCAGATGCTTTCTCGAGATCCAGAGCAGAGAAGGTAGCTTCGCCAACTTTCTATGGCAATTCGTCGACGGTCAACCTATCGTCGCCGAAAGATATTCGTTAGAGGATTACCCCGCCACGACTAATGAGTCGCAGAAGATGAGTAAGGAATTAAAACGTTTGGGGTTTAAATTTGTCGGGCCGACCATCTGTTATGCCCATATGCAGGCATCCGGAATGGTAAATGATCATTTGATGGATTGTTTTCGACGCAACGAAATACTGGCCGACAACTAAGGGCGCCTGGGTCAGCGCAATTTAATAGTGCGCAGCGGCTACCAAACACTAAAAACTTTGATCTTTCTTAAGGTCAGAGCGGGCCGAACGATCGACCCGCTCTTCACATACAGCTATTCCGAAACTTCCTGCTCTTCGCCAGAGCCATCCGCTTCTTCTTCCAGCTCCTTCATGCTGAGCTTGATTCGGCCACGGCCGTCTACGTCCAACACCTTCACTTTAACCTGCTGTCCTTCCTGCAAGTAGTCGGTTACCTTCTCAACCCTTTCTTTGGCAATCTGCGAAATGTGCAGCAAACCATCGGTACCCGGTAAAACTGTAATAAACGCTCCAAAATCAACAATGCGGGCAACTTTACCCTCATACACCATGCCCACTTCAACTTCAGCGGTAATCTCGTCAATACGCGCCTGAGCCGCATTTGCCGCATCCTTATCGTCCGCGTAAATCCTTACCGAGCCATCATCTTCAATATCAACCTGAGCACCGGTTTCTTCACAGATAGAGCGAATAGTCGCACCACCCTTACCAATAATATCGCGGATTTTATCCTGGGGAACTTTCAGATTAAGCATAGTCGGTGCGTTATCTGACAAGGTTTCGCGAGACTGCGAAATCACTTTCGCCATTTCACCTAAAATATGTATCCTTGCTTCATGCGCCTGCTCCAGCGCCACTTCCATAATTTCTTCGGTGATACCCTGAATTTTGATATCCATCTGCAGGGCGGTTATGCCATTGCTAGTTCCGGCGACTTTGAAATCCATATCGCCCAGATGATCCTCATCACCCAAAATATCCGTCAAAACTACGTGACGATCACCTTCCTTAACCAGACCCATCGCAATGCCTGCAACTGGTGCTTTAAGCGGCACACCTGCTTCCATCAGCGCTAAACTACTACCACAAACGCTGGCCATTGAGCTGGAACCGTTTGATTCAGTAATTTCAGAAACCACTCGAATGGTATAGGGGAACTCTTCCACGTCTGGCAACACGGCCTCGAGACCACGACGCGCCAAGCGACCATGTCCGATCTCACGACGCTTCGGACCACTCATAAAGCCAGTTTCACCCACACAAAAAGGAGGGAAGTTATAGTGCAACATGAAGTTGTCGTGCGCCGTACCTTGCAGTGATTCTATCAACTGCGCATCACGCATCGTACCCAATGTCGCAACAACCATTGCCTGCGTTTCACCACGGGTGAAAAGTGCAGAACCGTGAGTTCTCGGCAATACGCCGATTTCTACCTGAATCGGGCGCACTGTTCGAGTGTCTCGACCATCGATGCGCGGCTGTCCGCTGAGCACACGCTCGCGCACCAGGTTTTTCTCGACAGCACCAAAAGTACCGGAAACCTCTTTGGCACCCAGACCCGACTCTTCATTGGCAAATTGCTCAGTCACCTGACTACGAATTTCATCAATACGGCCGTAACGTTCCATCTTGTCACTAATTTGATAAGCTTCACTGATTGCCGCACCAAAACCGGATTGAATACTCTCTTTCAGACCAGTATTTTCCGCAACTGGCTTCCAGTCCCAAGCAGGATTGCCTGCTTCCTGTGCTAGTTCGTTGATGGTATCAATCACTACCTGCATTTCCTGATGCGCATAAAGTACCGCGCCCAGCATCAAATCTTCATTTAATTCCTGCGCCTCTGATTCGACCATCAACACTGCTTCTTTGGTACCGGCAACGACCATGTTCAATTGCGAGGTGTCCAGATCGGTTTGACTTGGATTCAGCATGTACCCTGAATCGTCACTGTACCCAACTCGCGCAGCGCCGATAGGTCCACTAAATGGAATACCAGAAATCGCTAAAGCAGCCGAAGCACCAATCAATGCCGCGATATCAGGATCCTGATTTTTGTCGGATGACATAACGGTACAGACAACCTGCACCTCATTCATAAATCCTTTTGGAAACAGTGGACGAATCGGTCGGTCGATCAGACGAGAAGTCAGCGTTTCCTTTTCAGTGGGACGCCCTTCGCGTTTGAAAAAGCCGCCAGGGATTTTCCCGGCCGCGTAGGTTTTTTCTTGATAGTTCACCGTCAACGGGAAAAAACTGGCCCCTTCATTAGCGTCCTTTCGCCCAACAACAGTCGCTAACACAGCGGTATCACCCACTGTTACTAGTACTGCCGCTGTAGCCTGACGGGCTATCCGGCCCGTTTCGAGAGTGACGGTGTGACCGCCGTACTGAAATGTTTTCTTTACCGGGTTCACGGTATTACCTCAATCTTTGATCGAAAGCACCGACAGCAGTCTTCAACTGCCGCCGGCGTTCTCTGAGTTTATTAACGACGCAAGCCAAGTCGGCCAATTAATTGCGTATATCGATCTACATCTTTACGTTTCAGGTAGTCCAGTAACTTGCGTCGCTGGTTTACCATGCGAATCAACCCTCTACGGGAATGGTGATCTTTTTTATGATCCTTAAAGTGTGACTGCAAACTTTCTATATTCGCCGTCAGCAGCGCTACCTGTACTTCTGGAGAGCCTGTGTCGCCCTTTGCCAACTGGTAATCTTTAACTACTGCTTCTTTCTGTTGTGCTGATAAAGCCATTTTTCTTACTCCTATTAATATGCATATTTACATTCACTATCACCCCCGTGCATATTTACAGAGGTATAGCATTAAAATCAGGATATAAAACTATCAGTTCTCACCCCATTGTAACCAGACGTCGCGGCGCTACACGCCCATCATCCAGTATTTCACCGACTCCAAGAAATCGATCTGCTTCGTCGGCTTCTTTGTTAAGCAAAACCACCTTCCCCTGCACCTTGGTATTCGGTACAAAAACAGGTTGCCCCTGCTTAACGTAATATGTCATTAACTCAGATAAAGCAATTTCAGGTAGATTTTCGACTGTCGCTGCGGTCGGCAACAACAGCGTATCGAGCTGCTGATTACGTTCAGATATGGATTCAGCTGCCGAAACAATCTGCTCTAACCCTTCCATCTGGTGCATAATCGATTGCCCCAGCCCACCAACAGCAGTCCGCCTTAACGCAATCACATGAGCACCACATCCCAGCACTTCACCAATATCTTCTACCAAAGTCCGCACATAGGTACCCTTGCTGCAATGAACCTCCAGGTCCATTTCATCCGGGCGCGACTCCAGCAAGCGCAAACTGAAAATCTTAACCTGCCGCGGCTTTCGCTCAACTTCCAGGCCTTGTCTAGCCAGTTTGTAGAGCGGCTGACCCTTGTGTTTAAGCGCAGAATACATCGAAGGAATCTGTTCAATATCTCCTCGAAAACCGTCCAGCACTCGCTCTAGCTGATCCGGAGAAAATTTTTCAACCGGCCTCGTTTCCAGTACCTCACTATCCGAATCCCCGCTTGCCGTGCGCTGCCCAAGCTTAGCGGTGGTTCGATAGATTTTATCCGCATCAAGCATAAACTGTGAAAACTTTGTTGCTTCACCAAAACATACAGGTAACATGCCCGTCGCCAAAGGGTCCAGACTACCCGTATGGCCCGCTTTAGCTGCACTAAAAATACGCTTTACTCGTTGCAAGGCATCATTTGAGGTAATACCTGCTGGTTTATCCAGCAAAAACACCCCATTTACAGCTCGACCACGATCACGCCTGCGATAATTTCTAGCCAACTAATCTTCCTCAACCGCGTTGTCCGGACGTTTCCGGTCCTTACTTACTGCCTGATCTATCAAAGCAGAAAGTCGCTGCCCACGAGCGATACTTTCATCGTAATGAAATCTTAAATGGGGCACGGCACGTAACTGCACCAGTTTTGCCAATCGCGTGCGCAAAAAGCCTGCAGCCCCAGACAATATCTTTAGCGTTAACTCAATCTCAGCACTGTCTGCTTGCTCTAATACCGTGACATAGACCTCAGCATAAGACATATCCCGACTTAGCTCCACAGCACTCACAGTAACCATCCCCAGACGCGGATCTTTCATCTCCAGCTGGATCAAGGTAGCAAGTTCTCGCTGAATCTGATCAGCTACTCTTTGTGTGCGGCTATATTCGGACATTTCTACCTGGGCTTTTTAAAGCGTTCGTTCCACAGCAATCAGATCAAAGACCTCTATCTTATCGCCTACCCTTACGTCCGTGTAGTTTTTCACGCCGATTCCACATTCCATGCCATTACGCACTTCATTAGTATCATCCTTAAAGCGCCTCAGCGACTCCAACTCACCCTCATAGATAACCACATCATCTCGTAATACCCGTATCGGCTTATTGCGAAAAATCGTGCCTTCAATCACCATTGAACCTGCAATTGAACCAAATTTAGGTGATGTAAATATGTCACGTACTTCGGCCACACCAATGATAGTTTCTTTGTATTCCGGCGACAGCATACCCGAAAGAGCGTTCTTAACATCATCAACGATGTCATAGATAACACTGTAGTAGCGTAAATCAATGCCATTTTCTTCAATTACTTTTCTCGCTGATGCATCCGCACGAACATTAAATCCGATCACCACGGCGCCAGTCGAAACCGCGAGGTTTGCGTCTGTTTCAGAAATTCCACCAACACCACTGGAAACAATCGCCACCTTAACTTCTTCATTACCAATGTTTTCCAGCGCAGTACTCAGTGCCTCCAGGCTCCCTCGTACATCGGTTTTCAGTACGATATTCAGTACCTGCACCTGCCCTTCACCCATATTGGCAAACAGATTCTCCAGATGCACTGCCTGCTGTTTAGCTTGCGTTGCCTCTTTATACTGTTGTCTGCGATACTCAGCAATCTCACGGGCCTGTTTCTCGTTCTTGAGTACGAAAAAATCATCCCCTGCATTCGGTGTACCCGTCAAACCCAGCACTTCGACAGGAATAGAAGGCCCGGCACTTTTTACCGGTTTACCGTTCTCATCCATCAATGCCCTGGCTCGACCATACACCTGACCTGCAAGAATGATAGCACCCTGTCTAAGGGTTCCATTTTGAACGAGCAGTGT
>CBDUGR010000006.1:0-13952 GCA_965366515.1 uncultured Gammaproteobacteria bacterium
CGTCTTTTGGATTGAGTTTTAATGAAGCACTGGCGATGTGCTTTATCCATGCCGTTCTGATCTATTGCTCACCTATATTGTTCGGTGAACCCATCAGTCCAGGATGGACGACACCCGCTTTACCTTTTGTGCTGGCTTTTAGTTTATCAACCTACGACAGTTTTGATGAGCGATTTCAGGCGATGACGGCAATGTCGATTGATTTCGCTTTGCTGGTTGGGTTTTTAGGTATTACAGGTTTAGGTAAGCGTTTCGTTGAGTTGATACCACTAAGCGTCAAGGCGGGAGTATTGCTAGGCGCCAGTCTGGCGGCACTGAATAGAATTTTTATAGCCGACTGGGAATCCTATCAGTCACAACCCGTTACCATGACGCTGGCATTGGGGTTATGTATCATAATCGCTTTTTCCATCCCATTCTCAAGGGTCTGTGCTCGACATCGCTGGTTGGCTAGCATTGCGTCCTTTGGATTGCTCCCGGCGTTGGTGGTAGCTGCTGTCGCTGGCTGGTTTGCTGGAGAGCTGCATTTTGAACTGGAATGGGGGCTGACGGGCTTGCCCTTTGTTAGCCTCTGGCAGAAAGTTTCGCCTTTTTGCATTGGTTGGCCGGCTTTAGGTATGTTTATTGATGGTCTGCCCATTGTGATTATCGCTTATATTGCAACCTTCGGCGATTTGATCACTGGATCAGAGTTAATCAAGGATGCAGCGGCATCCAGACCAGACGAGAAGGTAGAGATTAATAACAACCGTTCACATTTAGCGCTCGCTGTGCGCAATATTTTGATGTCCATAAGTTCTCCGTTTTTTTCCACACAGGGGTTTCTTTGGACTGGTACCCAGGTCATTGTCCTAAAAAGGTGGAGTGAAGGGCGAGATAAAATGGACTCGATTTACAGCGGCATTTCGTCATTCTATTTGTTAGGGTTTCCAATATTTTTCTTCGTTTTACCGGCCATTACTCTGCTGACGCCGCTTATGAAAATTGCACTGGCATTAACTTTAATCCTAACTGCGTTTGGTTGTGCCAGTATTGCCATCCGACTGGTGAGTAAACCGATTCAGATGGGAGTAGCTTTATTGACGGCATTTGCATTGGTGACTTTCGAATTACCCTGGGTGGGAATTCTTGTGGGTGTCGCAGGTGCTCTTTTGTTGATAGGTTGGGAAGATATTGTGCTTGAAAATGAGGTCGGGAAATAGCCTGTGTATGGTTTACCTGTATATTTTTGGCAGAATTTTGTTGAGCGTTGCTATTTCTGTCTGTGAAAGGTTTTTTGCGAGGGCTGGAGCAAACTCGGAAACCAGAGTTTGTTTAACCTCATTAGTAAATTGTTGACCCTTTTGGGTTAGATAAAGTTGCTTTTGTCGTCGATCATCAACGCCAATAGTTATTTTTATTAGGCCTCGCTGACGGAGATCCTCAGTAAGGACAGTAATGAGAGAGCGTTTGACTTCGATAGCGCTGGCAATTGCCGAAGGTGTAATGCCGATATTTTGGGCGGTGAGCACCAGTATGGAGTATTGCTGGCTTTTGAGAGAAAACTTTTTACCGACAATAGATGCGAAAATTCGAAGATAAGCGGTATAGGTGCGACGAATGTGGAAGCCAAGATGTTCTGGTAGATCCCCATAATTTATATCGTTGGTCGTTAGTTTTTTCATTGTTTGGGCATAGTTTGAATATTGTTTGGGTACAGTTTGGATATAGTTAGAACTTAAAAAGTCGGCATAAAATGAGGCCTGGCAGTGGGGTCTAGGCAAAGTGGTATCACTTACAGGGCTTGGGTCAGTATATGCCAAGCATGGCTAAAAGACGAGCAGCTAGGGGTGCTCATTGAGTCAGTTTCGGCCTGTGCTTAATATGGCCGCTGCAGGTTTTATTGTTTTAAGGCGAACAATAGTTAATTAATGTTATTAACTAAAAAGACTATGACCAGACTTGGTTGAAACTAATTGAATAAAGCGCTGCGCAGTCTGTAGCGAAATAGAATTGGGGCAGAGTAAACGGCTCTGCCACATTGATAGTAAATTATTAAAACAAAGGGAGAGAAAAATATGAGCTACCAAGTTCAGACATTTAAAAGAAATGCGATTGTAACGGCGCTTAGCCACGTCTTTGTTTCTGCGTTGATGGTTACGCCATCAATCAGTAGCGCTGAAGGGAAGGGCTTTTCAATAGAAGAGGTAGTTGTTACAGCGCGCAAACGTGCTGAAAATCTTCAGGATACCCCGGTCGCGATCACGGCAATCACCAGTGATGCACTGGAGCGGCGTATGATTGTGGGGACTGAACAGCTTGATCAGGTGTCCCCTAACCTTCAATTTGCGACCTATGGCCCGATCACGGGCAACAGTTCCGCTTCACAGGTTTTTATAAGGGGCATCGGTCAGACAGATGCTACCTCGTCAGTAGACCCAGGGGTTGGGTTGTATATTGATGAGGTTTATATTGGCCAGTCGGTTGGCGGGGCGATGGACTTTCGGGATATTGCGAATGTACAAATTTTGCGAGGCCCACAGGGTACTTTGTTTGGTCGAAACACCATCGGCGGAGCGGTTCTATTGACGACAACTCAACCAGGTGATGAGTTGGGCGGCTCGATTAAAATTGGGCTGGGAGAGGATGATTTGATGGAGTTTTCAGGCGCCGTTGACCTCCCCATTTCTGATACGCTTAAGTCTCGATTTACCTACGGTACGCGCAAACGGGACGGTTATGTTTTGCGGGATGACGGCACTGATTTGGGTGATGAAGATACCTTCACTTTGACGGGTAAACTGCTGTGGGAAGCCACAGATAATTTCGATCTAACGCTGAAGTTGGATTACTCTGAAGAAGATGAGAATGGCGTCCCGCTGGTTTTTGCTGGGATGAATGAGAATGCAGCGTTTCCGGCGGCCTTAAGTGCGGCGGCGGGGTGTCCAGGTGCGACCTTTCCGCCACCATCCGTGCCAACGGGCATCGTCGATACGCGGTGCGCCAACGATGTGACTTGGGATCGAGGGCCTTTTAGAAATTCAGGTACTGTTGAATTGGGTAGTACGGTGGAGAATTGGGGGGCTGCGGTCGTTGCCAACTGGGAGGTCAATGATAGTTGGTCAATCAAATCCATCACCTCATATCGGGAGATGGATTGGACTGGAAAACGAGATGCTGACAATACAGGTTTCGTTATTCTGCACACCAATATGGAGAGTGAGGGGGAGCAGCTGAGCCAGGAATTACAGCTTAATTATTCTGCCGAGAAGCTCAATGGAGTGCTTGGTTTGTTCTACTATGAAGATGAATATGATGAAACCCTGTTTGTGGACTATACGCCACCACCATTTGCAGGGGCGCCTTTCTTTGTTGATGTGACCAATAATGCAAGGAGAGATAATGAAAACTGGGCTGCATTTGGACAATTCAGCTATGATTTTAGTGATCAGTTGAGTTTAACACTGGGAGCCCGATATACAGATGAAACAAAAGCAGTAAGGCTTAATGCTTTTCAGGAGGTTGGGGCGATCGGTTTCTTCCAGCGATTTGTTACGGAAGAAGAGCGAGAATTGGATTTTACCGATGCTTCGATTTCTGCAACCATCCAGTATCGCTGGACTGAATCATTTATGACCTACTTCAGCTATTCGGAAGGCTTTAAAAGTGGGGGTTGGAACCCGCTTTACAATGCCGTGCAGCTTAACCTGGAGCCAACCTCGTTTAACGAAGAAACGGCTGAAACACTTGAATTTGGGTTTAAGGCGGATATTTCTGACTCGCTACGTGTGAATGGTGCAATATTCTCGACGGATTATACCGATCTGCAGTTCACATTCCGCGTGGGTATCGTACCGCTTTTGTTTAATGCCGGTGAAGCTTCAATAGATGGCGCAGAACTGGAGTTTACCTTCACCCCTAACGACAATCTTATTATCGAAGGTAGTTTGGGCTATCTGGATGCGTCAGTAGACTCGGTGTCGAACATAACCAGTGATGCAGGAGCGGTTACCGCAGTCGTAAAAGCCGGTAACTCATTGCCTTACACTCCCGATCTGACAGCCAACCTCGGTATCGGCTATGCTTTCAATTTTGCGGAGATGAGCGTGACGCCTCGTCTGGACTACTCCTATACCGATGAGCAATTTTTCGACGCGGGAAATACGCAGGAGATCGCGCAAAGCGACGGAGAGGGGCTGTTGAATTTTTCGCTAGCTTTGGAAGGATCCAGCCAGGTCTGGAAGCTGGTGGCAGGTGTGACAAATCTAACCGATGAAATCTACCCGGTGGCTGGAAACTCGTCACTGACCACAGCAACAGGATATGCTGAGATTGCCTATCTGAGGCCTCGCACCTGGTTTGTGAACTTCCAATACGAGTTTTAAGGAAGAGCTAAAGCGCGTTATTTTTCCGAATAGCGCGCTTTAGCCTATATTAGTATTTAATTGGGATATATCGATTGATCGGAATGACTTAAAATCTTTTTTGAATCAATCCTGTATAATTATTTTGGCGATATTTCTTCAAATTAAGGAAGGGCTATGCTTTCCGAATCTTCTAAAGATCTGTTCTTAACCCCCGATATTCAAATGATACGATCGGCGGATGGAACCTGCTATATCAGCTCAAACCATTCTTTGGGTAAGGTGCCGGATTCAATACTGGAATATCTTCAGCATTGGGCCGCAGAGCGGCCGGAAACGACTTTCCTGGCGCAGCGAAGTCAAACTAACCCTGACGGTTGGGACAAAATCAGTTACGGCGAGATCTGGCAGCAAGCTCACAGGCTTGCAAGTGCGCTGGAGAGAACATCATTAGCGTCAGACCGACCGCTCATGCTGCTTAGTGGAAATAGTATTGCCTTTGCTAAACTAATGTTGGCCTGCATGTTGATTGGTGTGCCGATTGTCCCCATATCACCCTCCTATTCGCTACTCTCAAAGGATTTTAACAAGGTTAAGTATATTCATGGCTTAGTTAATCCCGGGTTGGTTTTTGCTGAGGATGAGGAGCTTTTTGCGCCTGTACTTGCGATGGTTTCCGGGATGGGTACGCAAATAATAACCGCGAGTTCTGAAGGTGCTGGCACTGGGAAACTAAGCGTAAATCAAATGTTAGCGGAATCCGATAATGAGGGCTTTTGCCAGAAAAGGCCTCAACCTGGGCCTGAGACTATTGCGAAAATACTATTTACCTCTGGCTCCACTGGTATGCCTAAGGGTGTGATTAATACGCATCGAATGCTGACCAGTAATCAGGAATCGATTGCCAGAATCTGGCCCTTTATAGAGCAGCCTGGACACGTTTTCCTGGATTGGCTGCCGTGGCATCATACCTTTGGCGGTAATCATAATTTTAATATGGTGTTACGTAATGGCGGTACTCTTTACATTGATGGTGGAAAGCCAACGCCGGACGGTATGGAACTGACTCTTCGAAATTTGGCGGATGTTTCTCCAACGCTGTATTTTAACGTCGCTGCCGGTTACGAGCTATTGGTTGCCAGTCTTGAGAAAAATGAGGTGCTAGCTCAGAATTTTTTTAAGAAGCTAAAACTACTTTTTTTCGCGGCCGCGGCATTACCCAGCTCGACTTGGAATCGCCTGCAAGCACTCATTGACAAATATGCTGCCTGGGATATTCCGATTACCAGTAGCTGGGGAGCTACAGAGACGTCTCCACTTTGTACCTCCGTATATTTCCACAATACTATTGCACGTAACATCGGTGTGCCGGTGCCGGGAACGGCGGTCAAGCTCGCGCCGGTCGGTGATCTTACGGAATTGCGGGTTAAAGGGCCGAATATTATGTCCGGTTACTGGTGCGATGAGGCCAAGACTGCAGCGGTTTTTGATGAGGAGGGTTATTTTTGTAGTGGTGATGCGGTTGAACTGGTCGATCCGGAAAACCCTGCCGCTGGTTTGATGTTTAAGGGGCGAGTGAGTGAGAACTTTAAACTTCTTACCGGAACCTGGGTTAATGTGGGCGAACTTCGTGTCGCATTGGTGGAGGTATTGTCACCGTTGGCAGTTGATTTGGTAATTTGCGGGCACAATGAATCCTTTTTATCGATCCTGATTTTCCCCAATATGGCTGAGTGTGAATCATTGCGAAAGAGCGGTGGAAGTGTCGCTATCGAACTTGACCATGGTCTACAGCAAGCAATTGCAGAACGAATCGGCGAATATAATCTAAAGAACCCAGCATCCTCGAAGAAGATTAAAAGGGCACTGATACTGAATTCACCGCCTTCAATTGATAAAAACGAGATCACCGACAAGGGTTATATTAATCAGCGAGGTGTTTTGGCCAGCCGCACTGAAGAGGTTGCTGCGCTCTATGCTGACCAGTCGGACCAACGCGTCATAGATATCGGCTGAGCCTGCCAATCAGACTCAGCCAGATCAATTGATTATGGCGCGCTGCTCTTCGCCAGTTCCGGTAACGAGTGCGCAATCCCCTTATGGCAGTCGATGCAGGTCTGGCCCTTTTCAAAACCATCGATATGCTGTTTCACCGCTCGACGGCCCTGCTCCATGTAGTCCATGGATTCATAGTCATGGCAGTTACGGCATTCTCTTGAATCGGTAGCCTTCATGTTATCCCAGACATGTTGAGCAAGCTCGAGGCGTTTTGCTTCAAATTTTTCAGGCGTACTAATGCTGCCAAGTGCCTTGTGTAGCAACTCATTGGAGGCTCTGATTTTGCGAATCACCTTGTGGTGCCATTCCTTAGGTACGTGGCAATCGGGACAGGTTGCTTTCACGCCGGTACCATTGGAATAATGCACTGTATCCTGATACTCAACGAAGACGTTCTGTTCCATTTCATGGCAGGAGATACAGAACTCTTCCGTATTGGTTATTTCCAAAGCCCAGTTAAACCCGCCCCAGAATATAACGCCCGCAGTGATCCCGCCGAACAGCAGTGTCGTTGCCGAAAATCCGGCCAGGTATTTAGTTAGTTTTCCTTTATTTTTACCAGTCATCGTTAAACTCGCTTTTAGGAAAGGTTGATGTTGAGGTCTGATATAAGCCGGCCTAATCCTTAACTGAAGTCAAAGGTTTAAATTCATTTTTTACTAATGGTGTCGCATCGGTTTGCGGCACGTGGCACTGAGTACAGAAATAGCGCCGGGCCGCGACATCTGCCATCACATTTGCAGTACGGTCCTCAAAATGCGTTTGGCTTACCTTAGTGGCACCGGCCTGTTTATAGGTCGTCCAGCTATGGCAGCTCAAACACTTATTGGTTTTCAGGTTGATCTTGTAACCTTTGATTTTGTGCGGAATCAGCGGTGGCTGCTGCACGTAATCTCTGGGAATCGGATCACGATCTTTTTCCCAACTACGGATCGTTGGCTCTTTGGAATCGGAATCCAACGCCAAATCACCTCTGAGTGACTGAATCTCTTCCTGGGCGATACTTTGGGATACAGGTGTTATCAACCCCAATATCAGTACTAGGCTTAAAGCAAATGATCTGCTCATGATGTTACCTCCATCTGATGAATTTCATGTGTTTTAGGTTTGTTAGAAAATCTAGTGGTAAAGCTAAATACGTTTTTGTCGCAGACATCGATACAGCGGGCACAGTTAGTGCAATTTCCGAAGAGAATTACTGGGCTGGTATCTGCATCGCCCTTTAAAGCCGGTTTGATCACCTGAGATTCCGGGCAGACAGTAAAACAGTCCATACAGTCATCACATTTTTCGCGTGCTAACGCACCCACCCTTATCAAGCTGACTCGCCCTAAGAGACTATAAAAGGCTCCGACTGGACATATATGTCGGCACCAACCGCGCTGGCTCAGCAACAGATCAAACAGAAAAATAGCCAGCACCACCAGCCAGGCCGCGCCCATACCGAAGATAATGCCGCGGAATAATAGCGAAACAGGGTTAACCAGCTCCCAGACTATTGCACCGGTCACTAGCGCTAAAACCAATGTCAAAGCGAATATCCAGTATCGGGTATTTCGGCTTAACTTGATCTTGTTCGCCTTAATCCCTAGCCGACGGCGCAGCCATTCTGCGGTGTCGGTCACAATATTGATCGGACATACCCAGGAACAGTAGACCCTGCCTCCAACCAGCAGATAGAAAGCGAGAACAATAGCCGCACCTACAAAGGCGGTAGTTTCAGCCACATGCCCCGCCGCTAGGGTCTGTAGCAGCACATAGGGATCGGTTAGCGGCAGGGAATCCAAGGTTAAGCTTGAGGCCATGTTACCTTTAACCAGCCAAAACCCAGTCAAGGGGCCAACCAGAAAACTGCTCAAGACAATAAGCTGAGAGAGTCGGCGTAATATCAACCAGCGATAAGCACTCAGCCAACCTTGATTGTTTTGTTTAATTTGCCCAGGGTGTAGGAGGGTCATTGTTGCAACTCCCTTTGCCCCTGCTTAAGGGTATCCAACGGATTACTTGAAAAGGGCGCATCCCCGCTTACTTTACCACTCCCTTTAATCAGGCCTTCACCACTATGGTCGTATTCCATGCCTTCAGGTAAGTGATATTCATGTGACTCTTCACCGCCAATGAGGCTGCCACCCGCTTTGCGTTTTTCTTCCCAGCCAAGACGGTAATGCTCCGCAGCGCTACCCTTAGCTAAGGCAATAGGTAAAACTTTGATCGCCGCTTCCGGCAGCACGCAGGCATATTCACATTTGCCGCAGCCAGTACAGGCATCGGAATGCACTGTGGGAATGAATAGCGCGTGCTTGCCACTGCGTGGGTTGTGCAGCATTTCCAAGGTAATCGCCTTATCAATTGCCGGACATACGCGATAACAAACATCGCAACGTAAGCCGAGATAATTCAAGCAGGTTTCCTGATCAACCAGATTCGCCAGACCCATTCGCGCTGCGTCAATATCAGTCAACGAATGATCCAGCGCGCCGGTTGGACAGGCTTCTACACAGGGAATATCCTCACACATCTCGCAGGGAACATCTCTAGCGATGAAGTAAGGCGTACCGGTTGGAATGGGTTCGCCCAGGCTAGATAACCTTAGTGTGTCATAGGGACAATCACGAACACAGAGACCACAACGGATACAGGCTCCGGTGAACTCTTGCTCAGAAATAGCACCAGGCGGACGCAACGCCGTTGCCGGCATGGAGCGGGTCTGATTGGTATAGAGGGTTAACCCCATACCCAGCAGACTGATGCCACATGCCGTTTTCGCGGTGTCGGTTAGAAACCGGCGACGGCTGAGCTTGCTTGGTTGATTGCCGATATTCATCACACACTACCCACGCTATGGTTCGTCCGTTAAACAACCTTGGTGACTTTACAGGCGCACTTTTTGAAGTCTGTCTCTTTCGAAATTGGACAGGTCGCATCCAGCGTAAGCTTGTTCACCAGACGACTGGCATCAAACCAGGGCGCAAACACCAACCCCTCTGGTGGACGATTACGGCCACGGGTTTCAACACGTAAGGTAATGTTGCCGCGGCGTGTTTCCACCTTACAATTCATGCCCCTTCTTAAACCCTGCTTGGTAGCATCTTTCGGATGCATAAAGAGCACGGCGTCAGGGAATGCTCGATGCAGCTCCGGCACACGTTGGGTCATGGAACCGGAATGCCAGTGCTCCAATACACGACCTGTACAGAGCCATAGGTTGTATTCATCGTCTGGCACTTCAGCAGGTGGTTCATAGGGCAGCGCAATGATGAAGGCTTTACCGTCAGGCTTACCATAGAACTTAACCCCCTCACCTTCTTTAACGAAGGGGTCGTAACCTTCACGGTAGCGCCACAGGGTTTCTTTGCCGTCGATTACCGGCCAACGCATACCGCGAACCTTGTGGTATTGGTCGAATTCGCCTAGTTGGTGTCCAATCTTCGGTCCTTCGGCTGCAAAAACACGGTATTCCTCATATAGTCCTTTCTGTAGATAAAAACCAAAGTCGGCCATTTCGTGGTTGCCGTAAGTATTACCATCACTATCGGTGACCTTTTGCACAGGGTATTTATCCACCTGGCCGTTTTTATACAGCACTTCGTAAAGTGTCTTGCCACGGTACTCAGGATTTGCCGCTAAGATATCTTCAGGCCAGACTTCCTCGGTTTTGAAACGTTTGGAAAATTCTACAACCTGCCAGAGATCTGACTTTGCCTCCCCAGGAGCATCAACTTGCTCACGCCAGAACTGTGTGCGACGTTCTGCGTTACCATAGGCGCCTTCCTTCTCTACCCACATAGCCGTTGGCAGAATCAAATCAGCGGCCATTGCCGTGACGGTCGGATAGGGGTCGGATACCACGATGAAGTTATCGGGGTTACGATAGCCCGGATACCCTTCCTCATTCATATTGGCTGCAGCTTGCATGTTGTTATTACACATCACCCAATAGGCATTGAGTTTTCCATCTTTCAACATACGATTTTGCAAAGCGGCGTGATAGCCGACTTTGCCGTTCAGCAAACCCTTGGGAAGCTTCCAAACTTTCTCTGAGAAGGTGCGATGGCCCTCGTTTGCGACCACCAGGTCAGCTGGCAAACGATGCGCGAAGGTACCCACTTCACGTGCTGTACCGCAGGCCGAAGGCTGCCCGGTCAAAGAGAACGGGCCATTACCTGGTTCAGATATTTTGCCGGTGAGCAGGTGCACGTTGTACATTAGATTGTTAACCCAGGTTCCTCGGGTATGTTGATTAAAGCCCATGGTCCAATAGGACACGACCTTGCGGCTTGGATCGGCGTACAGTTCCGCCAGAGCTTTGAGATCTTCCTTAGAGACACCGCTCAACTCAGACACTGAATCCAAATCGTACTTAGCAACAAAGGCCTTATACTCATCGAAGGTCATGTTCTTCATGCCGCCAGCTTTGGCAGCGTTTTTGGCTGCTTTTTCCAGGGGATGATCTGGTCTGAGGCCATAGCCAATATCGGTATTACCTACCTTTAGGTTGACGTGCTTTTTAACGAAGTCTTCGTTAACGTTGCCAGACTGAATGATGTGATTGGCAATGTAATTAAGAATGGCAAGATCAGTTTGCGGCTTGAATACCATGCCGAGATCAGCCAGTTCAAAGTTACGGTTTTTGAAGGTTGAAAGCACCGTGACTTTAACATCCTTGCCGGTAAGCCGCCGATCCGTTAAACGCGACCAAAGGATCGGATGCATCTCTGCCATGTTGGCGCCCCACAGTACAAACTCGTCGGCATGCTCCAGGTCGTCATAACAACCCATCGGTTCATCCGCGCCAAAGGTACGAATAAAACCCGCAACAGCAGATGCCATGCAATGGCGCGCATTGGGATCAATGTTATTACTGCGAAATCCGGCTTTATAGAGTTTCGATGCGGCATAGCCTTCCCATACCGTCCACTGCCCGGAACCAAACATACCAACACTGGACGTCAGCTCGCCGGCTGCCTTACCCGTATTGTTTTTCAAATCCGTCGCCAGCGCTGTTTTCCATTTTTCGGCCATGACATCGAAGGCGGTATCCCAACTTACCGGGGTAAATTCACCCTCCTTGTCATACTCGCCATCGGTCATGCGTAGTAGTGGCGTTTTTAGTCGATCCTTACCGTACATAATTTTGGACAGGAAGTAGCCCTTAATACAGTTTAAACCCCGGTTTACCGGTGCATCCGGGTCACCTTGAGTGGCTACCACTTTGCCCCCTTTAGTGCCAACCAGGACGCTACAACCCGTCCCGCAAAAACGACAGGGAGCCTTGTCCCAACGGATTTTTGAATCGGCCTCAACCGCTGCCTGGACACCGGGAATGGTAATTCCGGCAGCCGTCGCTGTTGCAGCGATCGCGTTGGTTTTGATGAAGTCGCGTCGGTTTAGTTTCATTGTTGCGCCTCCTGATGATTATCATCAAAGTATTGATATACAAGTGAAGTGGATAGAACATGATCGATATGTTGAAAATCGTTAAGCGTGTCGCCGGTTTCCCTGCGTGTTTCTTTTTCCAGCGTCAGAACGATGCGGCCATCTTCAGTAACGGCATGTACCTCCACGCCGGGTTCCGATTCCAGACCAGCGCGTACGGCCTCGCAATATCCCGGTTGTGCGTGGACAAGAACACCGCACACATTGATAACAGACATATTTATTCTCCTTCCCTACGATCTGGGATCTTTTCTTTAAATTGCACAGCGTCCACCGGGCAAGGCTTTAAGCAATAACCACAACCGGTACATTTGGATTCATCAATAATGGGGCGAGATACTCCACCGGATTCAATCTTGAATAGAATGGCCTGCTCATCACAGGAGTCACCGCAGGCTCTACAGGTAACCCCATGCAGAGAAATACAGGCTGGTGAAATAGTTGCTACTATTAACCACGGTGCTTCACCTTCATGCTTAGCCAAAGCATCATCTTTACAAACCTCAACGCACTTACCGCAAAAAGTACAACCACCATTACCCTGATGGAAATTAACTTCAGGAAACTTGCCACTGCCGGATTGGATGATGAGTTCCGGACAAATATCCTTGCAGTCAGAACAACGCGTGCAGATCTGAATAAATTTAGACTCAGCCAAGGCCCAGGGTGGGCGGAGAGGGGGATTCTTTTTGGTTGCCAGCCGTCTAAAAAATTGTCTTCGATTCACAGTCATTTTGTTTCCAGCCGATGGGTATATGTAAAAATATCGACCCTCGGATTTTCAATGTGAAACCGCTCTAGAAACTGCCCCAACCTGCCTCTCTGGAACAAAACAAGCAATCGAGGTTGGGTTGGATATCTTAAATATAAGCAGAGTGGTTTCGATTCAGTTGATCGAAGTCAATTTTTTAGGTGTGAAAAAATGACTGTACAAAGGCTCTACCACCATCGAGGTAGGCTGAAGCTTCCTTAAACCACAAGGAATGTAGGGGTATTGTGGGGAGAGAGGTCATGCTTAGAACATTAAATAGCAAGGTTGAACTTTTTCGAGGTATAACAGTGTTATTTTGGTATTCCAAAAAAAGACAGACGATTTTGCTGCGTATATGGCATGAAAACTATTGACTGAACCATAGGGTGAGATTACCGCGCCATTCAATTTCTTCACTTTTCCTGGCTAACCGTTCTTTTAATTGCAATAAAGCATCTTCATTTGGCATAGAGATAGGCTTGGAAAAGAATAGCTCGATATCAATCTTATTATCGAGATAATGCAGAGCGCAGTCATTCAACATATCTATTTCTGGCACATCCTTCCAGCAGTCTTTCAGGATCTTTAAAACTTCTGGCCTGAGTGGCAGCAGGGGAGTACGCAAATCTATAGGGGTCATAGCGTCATTTTCGACATCAATGTGGTAGGTTAAATCGATAATGGAATCGAATTCGCGAAGTAGTTTTTGTGTAACCCACTCGCCGATTTGATGTCCCTCGGATACGCTAACGGTGGGATTGACTCTGATATGAAGATCAAGAAAGGTACTTTCACCCATTTTTCGGGTACGCAGGTCATGAACACCACGTACGCCCTCGATGGACATGACGGCCTCTTTCATGGCGCTGGTTTCTTCAGGATTTAATCCGGTGTCCACCAATTCCTTGAGGGCATCCCAGAGGAGACTGCCGCCAATCTTGCATAAAATTATGGCGACAACAACGGCTGCAACTGCATCAAGCCACACGAAACCGAGCATCGCACCGCCAACCCCAACCAGCACAATAATCGAGGAAAAAGCGTCAGTTCGGCTGTGCCAGGCATTTGCGATGAGCAGGTTTGAGCGTAATTTTTCGCCGGCCTTGCGAGTATAATGAAACACCCATTCCTTGCTGAGAACAGAAATCGCTGCCACTACTAACACCGGCCACTCGGGTATTCTGGTATCCGCAGCATTGGTTACTCGGGATAAGTTTTCGTAGGCTAACAGCACACCAACCAGAACCAATATTCCCCCCAGTAATACGGTGCCGAGTGCTTCAAAGCGGGCGTGACCGTAGGGGTGGTCTATATCAGGCTCATGATGCGATATGCGGGTGATGATCAAGACAAAAATATCGGTC
>CBDUGR010000007.1:0-13790 GCA_965366515.1 uncultured Gammaproteobacteria bacterium
GTTACCCGCTTCAATCAGTAGATTAAGTTCGTTAAAAATGGTTCGCTCATAATCGGTGACTACCTCAACTGGACGCAGTCGACGGCCGTCTTCAGAATATCTTTGTAGCAACTGGGCTAAGGTGAATAGCAGGTTGAGGTCATCGCGAATAGTCTTATGTATTCCGGGGCGGATTACCTTGACGACAACCTCGTCGCCCGCATGCAATTTTGCACAATGAACTTGAGCAACTGATGCGGATGCCAGTGGCTGGGTTTCAAATTCAGAGAAAAGCTCATTAACACTCTGTCCCAGGGCTTTCTCGATAATCATCGTCGCCTGCTCTCCGGAAAAGGGTGGAACCTGGTCCTGTAGCCTTTTTAATTCATCAGCGATATCGTCGGGTAACAGGTCGCGTCGTGTAGAGAGCATCTGCCCAAATTTAATAAATACCGGCCCTAGCTCTTCGAGTGCCAAACGCAGACATTCTGCGCGAGACAGATTTGAGGCGGGTAAAAGACGCCAGGGAGCGATAAGTAGCAGCCAGCGTATGGGCGCTGGCAGTGGTGCGAGATCAAAATACACATCGAGTCTGTATTTGCTGAAAATAAAGGCGATTCTGATGAGCCTGAAAACCCGGGTCACGGTTGTGTTTCCTCTGTGCTATGAATCTTATGTGTCTGTTGAGCTAACAGGCCTAGTTTTTTGATACGTGCCGACATCCGATCGGCTGCCAGGGCTACGGTATCAATGTCATTATAAAAGGCTTCGACCTCAAGCCTGGGTGGCATGGAACGTGCCTCTTCATGCAGGTACTCTTCGGTATTTTGCAGGAGACTGTTGATCGTCTGCTGGCCCCAGTTAAGCAGCGATCGAGTCTGCTGGCCGATTTCGTGTGCGGCGACATCGCCAACCCACTGTGCCAGTCTATCTTCCCAGTCGATCTCCAGGTTTGAGAGAATCGATTGTAACTGGCTGGCAGCCTGAGTGTCACCGCTGACTTTTAGTTTGCGATTGAATAGGGCATCAGATTTGTTCGGTGCGATTAACAGCTGCATAAGCGCGCTGCTATCCCCTTCAATCTGTGCGTCGGCCGTTTGCCCGGTATCGGGCTGGACGCCTATGCCGTCCTCTCTCAGCTGAATTAGTAATGAAATTTGTGGTGCTGTACAGGTGATCTTGAAAGTTTTACCTTCTAATTCGGTCAGCCTGTTAAGTGTTGCTGGGTCCAGGCGCAAAGTACTGTTGAGTGCCGACTCTATGATTGCGTAAACGTTACTTTTTAGTAGTTGTTCAGACATTAGCTAAAGGGAGTCAGGGTTTAATGCCTTTGTGTATGGCAACAACGCCACCGGTCAGATTGTAGAATTCACACCGTTCCAGTCCGGCTTGCTCCATCATTCCTTTTAGCGTTTCCTGGTCTGGATGCATACGGATGGACTCTGCCAGATATCGGTAGCTATCTTTGTCGCCCGTGACCAGCTGTCCGATAGCCGGCAGCAGGGTAAATGAATATGCGTCGTAGATCTTGCTGAACAGGGGGTTGTTTGGTTTGGAAAATTCTAGCACCAGCAGTCGACCGCCTGGTTTTAGCACTCGAGTCAGAGAGCGTAGCGCGGCATCTTTGTCGGTAACATTGCGCAAACCAAAGGCGATGGTAATACAGTCAAAACTGTTGTCAGCAAACGGCAGGCATTCAGCATTAGCCTGCACGAAATCAATATTATTGCTGATGCCCTGATCCAGTAAACGGTCGCGGCCGACAGAGAGCATTGAGCTATTAATATCCGAGAGAATAACCTGCCCCTGCTCGCCGACCAGCCGAGAAAAATGTCGAGTCAAATCTCCAGTGCCGCCGGCGACATCCAGTACTTTGTTTCCGGTACGCACGCCACTTAGCTCAATGGTGAACCTTTTCCAGACGCGATGGATGCCGAGTGACATCAGGTCATTCATAAAATCATACTTGTTGGCTACAGAGTGGAATACTTCTGCCACCTTGTTTGCTTTTTCCTCTACCGGGACATCCTGGTAGCCGAAATGCGTGGTGTCTTTATCGGCCATATTGCGTTCTAGCTCAATTAAAAGGAGCGCTATTGTAGCGCAGTGCTAACCACATAACTATGGGCTGATTATAAAGCTTGTTTTAAGACGAATCATTTCTGAGTGAGGTGCACCATAGGTTTGAACTGAATTTTAATTATGAATGTATTTCGGAGTACGCACTCTGCGCTAATTGAGAAATGGTTTCGGTTGACAAAATGTCGCATAACCATACATTATACCTACCTGCTTTCGCCGGTTAAATAACAACGAAATTGAGGTTTGCTGGCGATTCGGGTGCAGGTTATAGTTTCGATTAACCAATCTTTAAGGGCGGAAAAGGGTGAAGGCATCTTCAAAACAATCCAAAGATAGTGCGATAAATCTGGGGATTTTGGAAAATATCATTGGTTATCAATTGCGCAGAGCGCAGACCGCTTTGTTCCAGAATTTTGCCAGAAAGGTAGCGTTAAAAAATATAACGCCTGGCCAATTTGGTTTGTTAGTGAAGATTAAAAATAACCCTGGTATCAGTCAGACTGCCTTGGCCAGAGCGGATGGTATTGAACGATCTACGTTGGGGGAGATTATTGATCGATTCGAAGAGCGTCATCTGGTTGAGCGCCGCAAGCATGCGGTTGATAGAAGGGCCTACGCTTTGCATTTGACGGAAGAGGGTATTGCCTTTCTTGATGAGGTCATCCCTCTGGTTTTTGAAAATGATGCCGAGATGCTGGAAAATTTTACAGCAGGTGAAGAGAAGGAACTGGTAAGACTGCTTAAAATGCTGGCTGATCGGAACACCAGCGAATCTTAATCGGGACTTATACTTTACCGCGACTTATAGGTATAGGTGTGCACCAGAGCTGCCGAAAAGTTTCTATCCTATCGGCCATAGATATTTAGCAACCATGATATTTGCTTGAAAGCAGTTGTCCCATTGTAAACTACGCTAAGTTGCCGTTGCGCTTAAGATTATCCGATTCTAAGAGCGCTTTTTCCCTTGTTCGAACGTGACAGCTTTACTCGGGCTGAAAAAACTACCTTAAAAGCGCATTAATTTCCCTATCCCTCCATGATGCGTCTAATCTAATATTAATGAGTTTCAAGGAGCTTCAAGTCCGTGGTGTATATTTCGGCGCGTGATGTTTCATTGTGTGGCCATCATAAAATCATACCGCAACAACGATGTTGAAGAAACCCTTACAATAAGGTATGCTTACATTAAATAAATACTACAATTGTGCTTTTTGATCATTACCGTTCATGGGCAGATATAGCATTCAGCTCGTTGTGGGTAGTCGCCAGCAAGTCTTTTGAGTGGGGGCGGATAATTTACAGAGAGCCATGCACGGGATGATGGAGTTCGAACTGATGACGGTGGATTATAGTTTTTTAAAAGTTGTTCATGAGCAGCAGTTGGAGATGATAGAGATTCTCGAGTTGTTTGAAGATGTCCTCGTGGATGCTAACTATCAAGATAAATGGCAAGCAGGAAATCAGGAAATCAGTAGTTTGTTTCGTAAGGTTGAGAATTTGATCGCCCGACATTTAGCCTTCGAAACGGATTACTTGATGCCACTGCTAGACAAGAATGGCAGCGGCTTGGCGATGCAGCGATTGCTTAAACAGCGAGAGCTGATTTTGACCCATCTCGCTAAGATGACCTGTCTGATACACGAGCTCCAGGTTAGCGATCTGGGGGTGTGTGTTTGGGATGATTTTGTTGATACTGCGCTCAGTCTGGTGCGCGCTACCTTTGCGCTGTTTCATTGGGAAGAGTTAGAATTTTTGCCCTGTTTCAGAAAGTGTTGAAAGCGAATGGTCAGCTTGGCCCATTTTGCGTAGCGTCAATTTAAAGATGAATTAATATTGACTGGCATCCAGTATTGTATGATAGGCTATTAGTAAGTAACACTGACATTATGATACCAATAATATTAGAAAATTATTCATTTCTCGAGAGGAATATGGCCGGTGTTTAGCGATGCAGCGCTGTTGCTTAGCGCGATCTTAGTGAATAATTTTGTCCTTTCACAGTTTCTCGGATTGTGCCCTTTCATGGGGGTTTCAAATAAGGTAGAGACTGCGATTGGAATGGCAGCGGCGACCACATTCGTGTTGACGCTCGCGTCTGCCTGCGGCTATCTGGTATATCACCTGCTGCTTGTTCCCCTCGGCCTGGAGTACCTCAAAACCATTTTCTTCATTCTGATGATTGCCTCAGTTGTGCAATTGACCAAGATGATTATCGAGAAGACCAGTCCGATTCTGTATCGGGTTCTCGGGGTGTTTTTGCCTTTGATTACCAGCAATTGTGCAGTGCTTGGAGTAGTTTTGCAGAACACGGCGAAAGAGCACACCTTCCTTCAATCCCTGATTTGGGGGTTTGGTGGTGCGCTGGGCTTCTCACTGGTTTTGGTGTTGTTTTCTTCCATGCGTGAACGTATTGCTGCCGCAGATGTTCCCGTTTCGCTTCAGGGGACGGCGATTGGAATGGTGACTGCCAGTCTTATCTCTTTAGCTTTTATGGGATTCGCCGGGTTAGTCTAAACCTGGTGTAAATAGGGGCTTCTATTATGTACGCACTTTTGATTTCCTATCCATTGTTGTCCGCCCTGGTTGCGCTTGGTAGCCTGGCGTTATTGTTTGGTGGAGTGCTGGGTTTTGCTGCGGTACGTTTTCGCGTTGAGAGTAATCCTATCGTTGATCAGGTGGATGAGCTCTTGCCTCAAAGCCAATGTGGTCAATGTGGTTATCCCGGTTGTGTTAATTATGCAGAAGCGATCGTAAATAATGATGCGGCGATCAATAAATGCCCGCCGGGTGGTCAGTCGACGGTTAATGCAATAGCAGAACTATTGGGTGTTGAAGCGCCGGCTTCGGACGAGGAAGGTACCGCTTCGGGTCCCGTTATTGCGTACATTGATGAAACAGATTGCTATGGTTGTACGAAGTGTCTGCGCACCTGCCCGGTAGATGCCATCATCGGTGCAACCAAGCAGATGCATACGGTCATTGATACCGACTGCACCGGCTGTGGTCTGTGTGTAGATACCTGTTCAACCAACTGTATTTCAATGTACCCGGTACCGGTGACTACCAAGAATTGGGTGTGGGAATTACCGGAGTATCCGGTGGTCATGGCGCGTACAGGTAAAAAAGTATGATGAATTTATTTAAACGGTTACGGGGCGGAATTCATCCACCTGATCGTAAGCAGATGTCTGCCGAACACCCAATTCGCCTGATGCCTTTTGCTGACCGGTTAGTATTGCCTCTGTCGCAGCACATAGGTACCCCAGCACATACTGTGGTAAAGATTGGCGAAAAAGTACTGGGTGGACAGTTATTGGCGGAGGCGGATGGGCATTTTAGTTTACCTGTGCATTCGCCTACCTCGGGCAAAGTGATTGGTTTTGAGGACCGTCGGGTACCGCATCCGTCAAACTTAATGGCTCCCTGCATTATGCTAGAGGTGGATGGAGATCATCGCGCGATTGAGCAACAGGGTTTCGATGATTTTGAACAGGTGCCAAAAGCAGAGCTCTTGGCAGCAATCAGATCCTGTGGTATCGCAGGAATGGGGGGGGCTGGATTTCCCACTGATGCGAAGCTGAAACCGAGAGCCGGGCTGGCGATTGAGACATTGATCATCAATGGTATGGAATGCGAGCCTTACATTACCGCTGATGACCGGTTGATGCGCGAGCATGCTGATGATGTGGTTGCCGGAGCCAGAATTCTTGCTCATTTGTTGGGTAACCCTGGGCGCTGTTTGATTGCTGTTGAAGATAATAAACCGGAAGCGATCGCACAGCTTCGCCAGGCTGCATCGGGCTCTGAAGTTGAAGTGTTGGAGTTGCCAACCAAATATCCATCGGGTAGCGAAAAACAACTTATACAGTTGGTTACAGGGCGAAAGCTTCCAACTGGGCGATTGCCTTCGGATATCGGCGTGATGGTTCAGAATATTACCACCACAGTTGGTGTGTTCCGCGCGATTAAGCACGGTAAGCCAATGGGGGCCAGAGTGACCACCGTGACGGGTAAAGCCATCGCCAATCCAGGTAATTACAAGGTGTTGATGGGTACTCCTGTATCTCACGTGCTTAAGGAAACCGGCTATCAACCAGAGTTATCCTCACGCTTGATTATGGGAGGGCCGATGATGGGCTTTACCATTACGGATACTGAAATTCCTATTATCAAGACCAGTAATTGTGTGCTTGCGCCGACACATGATGAGTTTGGTGAAGTGGAAACGCCGCAAGCCTGTATCCGGTGCGGACGCTGTGCACAGGTTTGCCCCATGCAATTGTTACCGCAACAGCTTTACTGGTACTCGCAAAGTAGAGATCAGGACAAATTGCAGCGTTATAATCTGTTTGATTGTATTGAGTGTGGCAGTTGCGCCTATGTCTGCACCAGCAATATCCCGTTGGTACATTATTACCGGGCTGCGAAAGGGGATATTCGGAACCGGCAACAGCAGCAGCAAGCTGCAGCGGGAGCTAAAAAACGACATGAGAAACGTATGGCTCGTATGGCGGCATTGAAGGCCGAGCGTGATGCCAAGCGCAAGCCTCGAAAAGAAAGTACACCGCCCGAAGCAGGCAAAACTGAAACCCTAGAGTCTTGATCGAGAAGCTGCTATGAGTTTAATGAATGTCAGTTCGCCGCACTTATCACAACCTGGCGATGCGGGATCAATGATGCGCTTAGTGCTATTCGCGACTCTGCCCGGTCTTCTAGCACTCACATACTGGTTTGGCTGGGGAAGTCTGATCAACGTTGTTTGGGCGGCGCTGCTGGCAATATTTTTTGAAGCTGTTTCTTTAGTTGTACGTGGGCGTAAAATCACCTTTTATTTAAGGGACTATAGTGCCGTTTTAACAGGTGTTTTACTAGGATTAGCATTGCCGCCACTGGCGCCTTGGTGGGTAACGCTGGTTGGCGTTGGATTCGCCATTGTGATTGCCAAACATTTTTTCGGTGGATTGGGGCACAATCCTTTTAATCCTGCGATGGTCGGCTATGTTGTGCTACTGATTTCCTTTCCTGTGGAGATGACCTCCTGGGTGGCGCCGCGGGATGTGATGGCAGGGCAGCAGGAGCTGCTTGGGTTTGGCGCTACCATGGCACAAATATTTCCCTTTTTTGGGCAGCCGGTAGATGGTTATACCATGGCGACGGCTCTGGATCTCTATAAACAGTATCCAGGTGAGATTGTTCAGCAGTCTGAACAGGTGCAGTTGGCTTTTGGCCTTTGGGGAGCTAAAGGGTCCGAGTGGGTAAACCTGGGATATTTGGTTGGTGGATTATTTCTGGTTTACCGTCGAGTGTTTACCTGGCATGCACCTGCAGGGATGCTGGGGGCGATAATTTTACTATCGTTATTATGCAATGGGCTGCTCGGTATGCAGGTAGCCGCTTCACCGCTGTTGCACCTGTTTAGTGGCGCCACAATGTTAGGTGCCTTCTTTATTATTACCGACCCGGTGACTTCGGCGGTTAGCCTCAAAGGAAGACTGATTTATGGACTCGCCATTGGTAGTCTAGTCTTCGTGATACGCACGTGGGGCAACTACCCAGATGCGGTTGCTTTTTCTGTATTATTAATGAATTTTGCGGTGCCTTTCCTCGATTACTATACGCAACCCCGGTCATTTGGAAAAGCGGCACTTTATGCCAAACGGGATAAAGGGTAGAGGCTTGAACTATGACTAATATAGCGCGATCTATGGGAGGCTCTGCACTGGTGCTGGGGTTGTATGGGGTGATAGCAGCAGTGCTGACGGTTGGAATTTATATTTCTACCAAGGATACTATTGTAGAGCAGCAGCGCATGGCCAAAGCAAGAGCCCTGACACAAATTGTCGAGGAGGGGCAGTATAATAACCAGCTGCTGGATGATCAGTTGGTTCTGCATCAGGTTGATCTGTTAGGTCCCGTCGATGAAGCATTGGCCTACATTGCTCGGCAAGGCCGCCAGGCAGTGGTGGTAATTTTACCGGTCACTGTAACTGATGGTTATGGTGGTGACATGAATATGATTGTTGGAGTGCGGGCGGACAGCAGCATATCCGGAGTGCGAGTTTTAAAGCACAACGAGACTCCCGGTTTGGGAGACAAAATTGATATTCGAAAAAGCGACTGGATAGAAGCGTTTAGCGGACGTTCGTTGGCTAATCCAAATATCGAACGGTGGACCGTTAAGAAAAACGGAGGTGTTTTTGATCAATTTACCGGCGCCACCATTACGCCACGCGCTGTTGTGAAGGGCGTAGCAAGGGCTCTATCTTACTTTGAAGCTAATCGTCAGTATTTGCTTGCGGCCTTACCCGAACCTAAACCAATACCGAAAGAAACACAGCCTGTTGAGCAACATATAAAGGAGGCTGTCCATGGCCAATGAAAACTATAAAGATATTGCGGTCAATGGATTATGGAATAACAATCCGGTTCTGGTACAAGGTTTGGGCTTGTGCCCATTGCTTGCCGTCACAGGCTCAGTAGTCAATGCGATGGGATTGGGGTTGGCAACAATCGCAGTGCTGACTGGAGCGAACGTTTCTATTTCACTGGCACGACATTATATTCCCGATGCAATACGGTTACCTATTTTTGTGATAATCATTGCTTCGTTTACTACCTGTATCGAACTGTTGATGAACGCCTTTACCTTCGAGCTATATGAAATACTGGGTCTCTTTATCCCTTTGATTGTGACCAATTGCGTTATCCTGGGGCGAGCGGATATTTGTGCCAGCAGGGTGGCTCTATTACCGGCGGCATTTGATGGATTGATGATGGGGCTGGGTTTTACGCTAGTACTGCTGGTGTTAGGGGGAGTTAGAGAAATGCTTGGGGCAGGTACTCTGTTTGCCAATATGCATTTATTATTTGGCCCGATGGCTGAGAGTTGGACCTGGCATCTGGTCGATCAGTATAATGGTTTTCTGCTGGCGATATTGCCACCTGGGGCGTTTCTGGCAACCGGCTTGTTGATTGCGGGCAAGAATATTATTTCCAGACGTTTGACTAAACGTGCTTTGATTGCGCAAAAAGCGCCGGAATCAGCGGGGTAAGGCCATGAGTGAGTCGAGTAATCTAGCGATAGAAGTTGCTTACGCTGAGCCTGGAAAACATGTCATTATCCCTGTACAGGTACCTGAAGGTACCAGTGTTTGGGATGCCGTGGAACTATCTGGAATTCTTGAGAAAGTACCGGGTATTGATTTACAGACTCAGAGCATTGGTGTGTACGGAAAAATTGCCCGCAAGGCAAAACAGCAGATGGTAAAAGAGGGCGACAGAGTTGAGATCTATCGGCCCGTGAATTCGACCGAATCTTAGGGGTGTATCGCAGCACTCATTGATATTTTTAGGAGATGTATATGACAACAATTAACGAATTTATGACGCAGGATCATCGTCGTTGCGATGAGGTTTTTGCCAGTGCGGAAGCAGAGGTAGATCAGGGTAATTGGGAAGAAGCAACAAGAATCACCAAAGAGTTTTTGGATCACATGGAAGCCCATTTCAGAATGGAGGAGCAGGTTTTGTTTCCTGCACTGGAGAACAAAACGGGTATGACCATGGGGCCCACCCAGGTAATGCGACAGGAGCACGACCAGATGCGGATGTTGTTTGACCAAATGCGTTATGCGCTGGATTCACAGGATGAAGATGAATTTTTAGGTGCTAGTGAAACACTCTTGATCACTATGCAGCAACACAATATGAAAGAAGAGGGTATTGTGTATCCCATGAGCGATGAGCAGTTATCCGAGGAAAATGCACAAGTTCTGGATCAGATGAAGGGTGTTGTTTGACCGGTGAATAGCGAAACAGGCGAAGTATTTCTTGACCTTAGGGGATTGGAACCTCCCGATCCCTTTGTTCGTTCGATTGAAGCGTTACAGCATTTACAGGCGGGACAATATCTGCATCTGATACATACACGGTTACCGGTGATGCTATTTCCGGAGCTTGAGCCGCGTGGTTTTGTATCTGATTCCTGCCAGGATGCGCAGCAGCTGTTTCATATATTGGTCTGGCAGCAAACCGACAAGGCCGCCAGCATTAATGCAAAAAACCATCTCCAACTTATAAAGAAAAGCTGATGAAGCTAGAAGGCCTTTCGTTACAGCAGGCACCACCGATTTCGGTGCCATTTCGCTTTTTTATTGCAGCGCCGTTGTTTGGTATTTTTTCGGCTTTGTTGGTAGTTTGGCTGGGCGAGGAATCACTGGTTTCTCGCTGGACACCGGGAACTCTGGCGATCACCCATGGGTTGCTACTGGGTTTTCTTACCAGCATTATGTTCGGCGCACAAATGCAGATGTTGCCGGTACTGGCAGGTGCCGTCGTTAATAATCCCAAACAGCTTAGCTGGATTATTCAGCTCGCATGGATTGCCGGTGTGCTGCTGTTACAGTTTGCTTTTATGCGCGGCGAGGCTTGGGCTTTTCAGCTTGCGGCGGTGTTGCTGGCGGGTGCTGTTTTGGTATTTGCGGGTTCCTCAGGCGCAGCGTTATATCGTGCGACCTCCAATATTGCATCCGTACCAGGAATGAAGTTTGCGTTAGCAGCGTTGCTGGTAACTATTATCTGGGGGGTAGTTCTGGGCTTGGGGCATAGTGGACAGTTGACACTGCAGCGCCCTATTGGGACGAACCTGCATTTCATGTGGGGACTTTTAGGTTGGGTCGGTCTACTTATTATCTCAGTAGCCTATCAAGTGGTGCCACTGTTCCAGATCACCGATGCTTACCCGAAAAAGATGACGCGGTTTTTTGCGCCGGCAGTGTTTACACTTTTGGTATTGAGAATGCTCGCTGTGCTGATACAGTCCCAGATAGAGGCCAATGGCCAGGCACTAACGTACGTGCTCGTGTTTATTGATCTATTACTGTCAGCGGGGCTTATAGCCTTTTCCCTAATTACATTGCAATTGCAAAAGCGTCGTTTACGCAAGGTCAAGGACAGCCATCAGAAATTCTGGAAAGTTGCCTGTTTTGGGTTACTCACTTCTATTCTCTGCTGGTGGGTAGCGCGCTGGAGCGGCGATCCCTCGCACACCGAGCTTGGCATGTTCTTAAGTGTTACCCTGTTTATTACCTGCTTTGTGATACCGGTTGTGACGGGTATGCTCTATAAAATCGTCGCGTTTTTAATCTGGTTTCATTTGCAGGGGATGAACACTGAACGCATGATGGCGGGGCAGCCAGCAATCAAGGTGCCGCATATGAAAGCGGTCTTCTCTGAGAAACGTATCAAGGGCCAGTTATTGCTGCTATATCTTGCTATTCTGGTGACACCCTTTATGGTTATCTGGCCGGCATTGTCAAGCATACCGGCTGGAGTAGTCTGGATGGGGTATTTTTCTATGATGCTGTACAACCTGTGTTATGCCTACCTGGAATACAGGCAATATGCTGCGGGTCAAGCGGCATAAAACCTGGATATAAAGAGCGAGGCCTCACTTTTTATTAGCAGGCTTACAAATTTTGCATTCTGATGGGCTGCTCGGAAGCGACGAGTTTTTGCTGTAACCGGTTCCAATCGTTATCGACATTCGCTTGCATTTTCTCGACCTGCTCCGGGCTGACGTGTCGGTACCGGCGCTGCCCTTTTAAGTATTCGGCAACGGTTGCAGTTTTGCTGGCATGATTGAGCCGATAACGATGTCCATCTTCAATCTCGTATAAAGGCCAAACTCCCGACTCTACAGCCAGACGAGCCAGGCGAATTCCCGCATCGTCCGACAGTCCCCATCCAGCGATACAGGGGATCAGTACGCTGATAAATTTAAAACCTCGAATCTCTTTGGCTTTTTTCACCTTGGCAACCATATCGTTAATATTGCTGGGTGAGGTGGTGGCTACGTAGGGAATGTCGTGCGCTGCCAAAATTTCAATCATATTCTTTTTACGCGAAGATTTGCCTTGCGGAGTGGAGCCGGTGACTGCCATTAATGGCGTTGATGAGCTTTTCTGGCCACCCGTATTCATATAGCCTTCATTATCGAAACAGATGTAAAGCAAGTCTTCGTTGCGCTCGACCGCCGATGACAATGCCTGGAAGCCAATATCGTAGGTGCCGCCATCGCCCGCCAGACAAATGACGGTGGTGTCTTCTTTGCCTCGTGCATTGAGTGCTCTTTTTACTCCACTTGCAGTAGCGGCTGTTGATTCCAGTGTGGTCTGACAAACCGGTATGCCCATCGCGCTGTGCGGATGCATGCCGCATATCACCGCTCCGCAAGATGGGGGCACTACGGCAATAGCGTTGGAGCCGATGGTATTGAGTATAACGCGTAATGCAAGTGCTTCACTGCATCCGGCGCAGGCAACGTGTCCTGAAGTGAAAAAACCGTCATCTTGATATTCAGGGAAACTCATAAAATCACTCCGTCCAGACCGATTGTACGACTGGTTCTGCATTGGAATAGGCTGTGACCCATTCTTTAATTTTTTCCGGTGTTACGTTCAATCCGCTGACGCCTGTTAGCAAGCCATGCAATTTGGGGGTGTTTTGCATACCAAACAGCGCTGCCTTTAACTCCTGGTGTAGCACTCCTCCGAGCCCTGGAGAAAAATTCCTGTCCATGGAAATTATACAGGGTATGTCTTTAAGTGCGTCACGGATTTGTTGGTATGGGAACGGCCGGAACAAGCGTACTTTTAGTAATCCGACTGAAACGCCTTGGTCACGCATTTCGTCAATGGCCACTTTAACGGTACCACACATGCTACCCATGGTGACGATAACAACTTCGGCATTATCCATTCTGTAGCCTTCAATAATACCGTAATCCCTGCCTGTGAGCTCCTTCCACTCCTTGTTCGCCTGCTCTGTAATTGCGTAGACTTGCTGCATAGCGTCGTCCATATTTCGGCGTGACTGGTAATGAGTATTCTGATCCAGCACATAGCCAAAAGATTCCACCTTTCCGGGATCCAGCAAATGTTTGGGGTTATAAGGGGGCAAAAATGAATCGACCGCTTCCTGGGACGGAACTTCAATGGGTTCCATCGCATGAGATACATAAAAGGCTTCATGATTAACCATAGTTGGCAGACTGACCGATTCAGCAATTCGATAGGCCAGGATGGTGGTATCGATTGATTCCTGCGGAGTTTCACAGTAGAACTGAATCCATCCGGTATCACGTTGCGCAAGGCTATCGGTCTGATCCGGCCAAAATCCCCAGGGCGAGGCAACCGTTCGGTTGACATTAAACATTACGATTGGCGTACTGGCGCCGGCGGCCCAGTGAAGCAGTTCGTGCATTAACAGCAGACCTTGGGAAGAGGTAGCTGTGAACACGCGGGCACCAGTGAGCGATGCGCTAATGCAGGCGGACATAGCAGAGTGTTCAGACTCTGGTGTCAACAGTTCTGCATCCATTTCTCCAGACGCCTGAAAATCCGTAATTTTTTCTAGGATAGGTGTTTGTGGTGTGATTGGATAAACCGGTATCACATCTGGACGTGCTAAACGGGCACCCCAGGCAACGGCATGATTACCGCTCAATAACATTCGATTACTTGGCTGCGTCATTAATCTACATCCTGCTGCGCCAGATTGCGCGAAAACTCATCGGGAATTTTAATGGCGAGAAACTAATCTCACCATAGTACTGATTTCATCTGACCATTACCAACCCTGGTTGGCCTGTTGGCTATTGCCCTGACCTCGCACCGGGGTGCGTGGAATGGCAAATCCCCGCGTCTGTGCGGCTTTGGTAATGATCGCTG
>CBDUGR010000008.1:0-13654 GCA_965366515.1 uncultured Gammaproteobacteria bacterium
GCTTTTAAGCCCAGGGGAGTAGCCGCATTGTCCAGACCAAGCATATTGGCACCGAGATTCATGGTCACTGAGCCAATTGCCGGGTGACCCTCTGGCACTTCCGGCATTAACCTGCGAAACAGAGGGGCAAGCAATTTGGCTATTTGCTTGATCAACCCGGACTGCTCGGCAATTTTAAAAAAACCGAGCCAGAGACATAGCACCCCTACCAAACCAATCGCTATTTCCGCGCCCAGCTTGGCCATTGAAAAAGTCGCGCTAATTACATCAGAAAAAATATCGGCCTGACCAAGAATAAGCCACTGCCCTATACTTGCCAAAAATGCGAGCAGGAAAAAAGCGAACCAGATATGGCTCAGCACGCCAACCTCCGTTGAAATATGAGATTTCTAAGCTGAATTTTTATACGTAATTCAAGCCACTTCAGTGACAGGATGCGTCCAGTAGTTTTTCCGCATCAGCAGAAATTGCTGTGATTTTGAAACCAGTACCATAGAAAGATGGACTAGACTGCTCGCACCAAACACTCTCGGCCTGAATGGTTGCTCTGTCCGTGGTATCAGAATGATTGGGAGATTGTGAAAGCAGCATGTATCGAAAAACGGCGCCCACTCTAATAGGATTGACACTACTGGTGATTAACAATCCATCTTTTGACCAGTCCGCCACCAACCCGATGTACTCATTGGTTTTGCTATCAAAAACACTCACTGTGCTGCTTAAACTCTTGCGAATATAATTCCTTCTCTCATCCAACATAGCGCCCTTCTTGTTGTTGTAACGACCTACCTTTATAATTACCTTATACTCAATTTGTACCCTACAGAGCACCTGCATAGCAAGAAAAGATTTTGCAGTTTTAACATAAGTGCACCGTATTTGTCTTGATAGTTTGGAATTTGATGATGCCAGCAAAACGTTCGCTAACGAATATTGATCGGCTAATAGGCCAGCTTGACCGTACTTTGAGCTCCCTCTCTGGAAATACCAGACCAGCAAAACGCCCATCTCCTGCTGACTCAATACCCAGTGCAGATATGGACTCGCCCGCCGCAAAACACGTTGCAGGGCTAATGCGTGTCAACCATACCGGAGAAGTCTGCGCACAGGCGCTCTATCAAGGCCAAGCAGCCACAGCAAAACTGCCGGGCATAAAAAACCAAATGCGTGAGGCAGCGCTAGAGGAGGAAGACCACCTCGCCTGGTGCCAGCAACGATTGACTGAACTCAATAGCCACACAAGCCGGTTAAACCCTCTGTTTTATGCTGGGTCCTTTGGCATTGGCGCCCTGGCAGGCTTGATCGGCGATAAGTGGAGCCTTGGCTTTGTCGCGGAGACAGAAAAGCAAGTCTGTTCACACCTGCAAAACCATCTGGATCAGCTACCGGAAAATGACACCAAAACAAGAGCCATTCTGCAGAAAATGAGCGATGACGAAGCACAGCACGCGACTCAAGCAATAGAAGCCGGAGCGGCGGATCTTCCTCGACCGATAAAAACCGGGATGAAACTGATATCAAAAATTATGACCACAACAAGCTATCGGATATAAAAAACCGTCTTTTCCCATTCAGGGAGCCAATCGTTCAATCGCCCAACTACTGTCCTTTTGCAGCTGATACCGAAATCGATCATGTAAGCGGTTCGGTCCTCCCTGCCAAAACTCAATTTCATGTGGCTTAATCCGATACCCGCCCCAAAAAGAGGGCAGGGGTACTTCACCTTTTGAGAATTTTTGCTTAATTTCAGCAAACTTTTGTTCTAACAACTGCCTGGACGACAAGGGCTGGCTCTGATTTGAAGCCCAGGCTGCTATCTGGCTATCCTTAGGTCTGGACAGAAAATATTTTAGGACTTCAGTGGTCGACAACTTGTTTGCAATACCGCAAATTTTGACCTGACGCTCCAATGGCAACCAGGCAAAATGAAGCGCTACTTTGGAACAATTCTCTATCTCTTTAGCCTTGCGACTGCCCAGGTTGGTATAAAACACAAAACCGTTATCGTCACACTGTTTTACCAGCACTGTGCGCTGCGACGGCTGCCCGTCCTTACCCACCGTTGCAACGGTCATGGCTGTAGGGTCGACCATCTCTGCTTCTACTGCCTGGTGAAGCCACTTCTGAAATTGAGTAATCGGGTTTTTATCCAGGTTTTCCGCCTGTAAACCATCACGCAGATATTCTCTGCGGATTTGATCAATATTCATCGACTAATCACCCTTAGCCTTAAGCTCAACGATTTCAAAACTATGAGATATGTCAACACCTGCCTGTTCCAGCATAATCGAAGCCGAACAAAATTTCTCCGCCGAAAGTGCCACTGCTCGCTCCACCGCTGAGTGCTTTAAATTATGTCCACTCACCAGGAAATGAATGCTGATTTTAGTAAACACAGCAGGCACCGCATCAGCCCGCTCTGCGGATAAACTGGCGACGCAATCTGTCACATCCTGTCTAGACTTTTTAAGTATATTCATCACGTCAAAGGAGGTGCATCCCCCAAGCCCGGCAAGCATTAATTCCATTGGCCGCATCCCAGTGTTTCTTCCCCCATGCGATTCCGGTCCCTCAAGGGTAATCGAGTGCCCACTGCCAGATTCAGCTAAAAACCTAACACCATCTACCCATTTAATCGTCGCTTTCATAAACTATCCGTTAATCCTGTTATTCAGGGGCGCTATTATATGTCTCATCCGGAGATTGAGAAATGAATCTTTTTACAGATATAGAATTTTGGCTAATCCAGCAAGGTAGGAAAAAGCCCTTTTCCCGACTATCCATCAGTGGAGGTAGCATTTGTGAAAGCTGGTTAATACAGAGTGCCGACAATCATTCATATTTTGTAAAAACCCTGGCAAATGCACCTACCGGACTATTTGAGGCAGAAAAAACGGGGCTACTGGCTATCAAGGCCAGCAACAGCCTTACCACACCAGATGTTTACTTCCACACTCATAAATTCTTAATATTAGAATATTTACCAAACACTAAACCATCAGCTAACTACTGGGAATTATTTGCAGAGCAGCTTGCAAAAATGCATAGCCAATCTGCACCAGCGTTCGGCTTTGACAGCGATAATTTTTGTGGCGCAACCCCTCAGCCTAACTCCATCGAACCCAACGGTTATACTTTTTTCACAGAGAAGCGCCTTATGTACCAGGCTGGTCTCGCTCATACTGCCGGATATCTAAGCACCGACCAGGTACAAAGCGTAGAAAAGCTTTGCGAACGGTTACCACACCTCATACCAAACCAACTGCCCTGCCTGCTGCACGGAGATCTATGGTCTGGAAACCTTCAGGTAGACCGTTACGGTGAACCCGTAGTGATAGACCCCGCTTGTTACTGGGGTTGGGCAGAGGCAGACGTTGCAATGACTCTCCTTTTTGGCGGTTTCCCCCAAAAATTCTATAACACCTATACCGACCATCATCCATTAGCTCCGGGCTGGGAAGACCGTATTGACCTCTATAACCTGTACCACCTTCTAAACCACCTCAACCTATTCGGACATAGTTACTACCTACAAGTCATCAACACAATCAAACGTTACCAATAATCACAACCCAATTAACCGTGAAAATTATGTCAACAAACAAAAAACCTGCTTAAACGCCTATTTTTACTAAATTAATTCATTTACAAACTTGACAACACTCAGATACACAACTATTCTTCATATCAATTGATTTGTTACCTTTATTCACACAAAGGAAACACTAGTAACGATTTTCCTCCCACACATACCCCTATGTGTGTTCTTACGGATGGCCCTCCAGCCATCCGTTTTTTTATGCCTGCAATTCACCCACCACGTGGCAGCAGCACAGTAAATTTGGAAAAGCCTCCTGTTAGTTTTTCTGATAAGATCTATTTAGGTGGTAGACGGCGCCTTTGTCAGCCCCATGAGAACGACTCGCTATCAGATGTACCTGCGATTAAGTTTGACTCATGATTTTTATAGCGGTGCCGATAACTGATAAGCGAAGCAAATCAAATTTCGAGCCCAACATGAGCCCTCTGCAAAAATCATCACCCACTGAATCTGACAACCAGCCTATTCAACAGCTAGACGATATTCTTTCCTATTTCCCTATCGGAGATCGTATTCATTACTATCCTGAATACCAGACCAATCTGACAATGCAATCGCTGGTGCTGGGTTACCAAATAAATGGCCACACAGTTTATTCCCAAAACGATCTGAAAATTCAAAACGGCTCATCTGGCAAATCCGTGGTCAAGCTTCGCCAAGGAAACAAAGATATAGAGCTAAAGGAGATTGGAAGTCTTTGCATTCTTGTGCCGGGAAAGGCAGGCGAAGAATACAAGCTCAACTTTCTGAGCAAAGCCTCACTCGGAAGCCGAGGTCAATTTCGCAATGGCAACGCGATCACATTGGTTGCCCGTGACCAAGAGAGAGGCGTCATCGAACTGGAAAGCAGTGTTCGCGAATCCTTTATACCAAAGGACGGGTATTATCGAAGTCACCGCCTGGTGTTATTGGATGTCATCGCAAACAGCCTAAAAGTCAGCGAACAAAGAACACACCACAGGCTGCAAACCAATATAAGCGCAAAAATGCTGCATGCACCAAGTCAAACCAACTATAGCTGCATTTTGAGCAACTACTCTGAGGTCAGCGCTCAGCTAAAACTGAACCAACCGGATCCTGAAGTCAAAGCTTTCAGAAACGGGGACCGCATCACTCTCACATTAAAAGTAGACCAGTTACATCGTACTTTTGTGATCAACGGTATAATTATGCGTGTTAACCCTCAATCGCTCATCATCACTTTGCAGGAACTGATGATTGCTGGAGAGTTTAAGCCGTTTGAGCTAATAGACGCTCTGGACATTAAAGCCTGCTTATTACAACACCCGGATTCGCATTAGATTGGTGCGCCGGCAGCACCGAACGTTTGTCAGCCGAGCTGAAACCAAAAATTCTGTGACAGGACGCTAGGTTGTTGCGTACAATACCGCAATCAATAAAGACCCATTTGGAAATACTGGATGACACAAAGACAACAATCCTTCACTAAAGAAGAACTCCTGAGTTGTGGCCGTGGAGAAATGTTCGGCCCGGGTAACGCCCAACTTCCTATCCCGAACATGCTCATGATAGACCGGATCACCAGCATTTCCACAGACAGCGGCATATACAACAAAGGAAGCATTGTTGCAGAGTTGGACATCGCACCAGATCTTTGGTTTTTTGATTGCCACTTTCCAGGTGACCCAGTAATGCCTGGATGTCTTGGCCTGGATGCCATGTGGCAGCTGGTCGGGTTTTACCTCGGATGGATGGGGTATCCGGGAAAAGGGCGAGCACTGGGTTGTGGTGAAGTAAAGTTTACCGGGCAAATCTTACCGACCGCCTCAAAAGTCACTTATAAAATCGATTTAAAGCGCGTCATCACCCGCAAACTCATTTTGGGGATTGGTGACGGAAGTCTCGCCGTTGATGGCACAGAGATCTACACCGCCAAAGATTTAAGAGTTGGCCTGTTTAAATCTACGGACAGTTTCTAACAGGCAATTCGTGTCACGATATATGGGTAGCGTAAAAGGAATGCTTGCAGAATTTTCCGATAATACATAATCCATATGTAATATAATGAACAATCTAAGACCGATTCAAACACAGTCAACGCAAGCAGTCTATTGAACGGTCTGAGAAGGAATATTTATGAAACGTGTCGTAGTAACAGGTATGGGTATTGTCTCCTGCCTAGGCAACGATAAAGCATCCGTATTAAACTCTCTGCGAGAGGGCAAATCAGGCATCCGTCTGAAACAAGAATACGTAGACCTTGGGCTGCGCAGCCATATTGCCGGCAGTATCAACATTGATATTGAGGGTGCTATTGACAGGCGTGACCGACGATTTATGAGCGATGCTGCAGCCTACGCCTATATTGCAATGCAGCAGGCGATTGATGATGCCGAGCTACCTGCTCAACTGGTATCAAACGAACGCTGCGGCCTGATAGCAGGCTCAGGCGGTCCATCGCTCTCAAATGTTGTTGAAGTAGCCGATGTGCTTAGAGCAAAGGGCGTTAAACGCCTTGGTCCCTACCGGGTACCTAAAAGCATGAGCAGTACCGTGTCTGCGTGCCTTGCAACTCCTTTCAAAATCAAGGGAGTCAACTACTCTATCACCTCGGCCTGCTCTACCAGCGCACACTGCATTGGCAATGCGATGGAGCTCATTCAAATGGGCAAGCAGGACGTGATGTTTGCCGGGGGCGGGGAAGAAGAACACTGGACCTTTACCGCACAGTTCGATGCTATGGGAGCACTATCGACCAAGTATAACGACACCCCAGAGAAGGCTTCCAGAGCCTATGATATA
Organism: uncultured Gammaproteobacteria bacterium; assembly: GCA_965366515.1. Lineage (GTDB taxonomy): Bacteria > Pseudomonadota > Gammaproteobacteria > Pseudomonadales > IMCC2047 > JAJFKB01. Next base: position 6,365 of record CBDUGR010000008.1, read on the forward strand.
GATCGTGACGGTTTTGTCATAGCCGGTGGTGGTGCGATGCTAGTCGTTGAAGAACGCGAACATGCAATCAAGCGCGGCGCCAAAATTTACGCAGAAATTACTGGCTACGGTGCGACATCAGACGGCTTTGATATGGTTTCTCCTTCCGGTGAAGGTGCGGTTCGCTGTATGCGCCAGGCAATGTCAACAAGCACGCAACCAGTTGAATACATCAATGCACATGGAACCAGTACTCCGGTTGGCGACATCAAAGAACTGAACGCGGTGAAAGAGGTTTTTGCGGACAATATACCTCTCATTTCCTCCACCAAGTCCCTATCCGGACACTCACTTGGAGCCGCAGGTGCACATGAAGCAATTTATAGCCTGCTCATGATGGAGCACAATTTTATTGCCGCATCTGCCAACGTGGAGAACATTGACCCTGAAGCCGAAGGCGTTCCTATTGTTACCCAAATGCTGGATCAGACCAGAATAAATACGATGATGTCAAATAGCTTTGGATTTGGCGGCACAAATGCTTCACTACTGTTTGAACGCCATGATAACTAGCCTGGTTAAGCGTCTCAAATAAGCGGCAGATACCCTGACATTAAATCAGGGGGTTGCGAGCATATCCCTGTGTCGCTCTATCCACTGGCTCGATTCCTGGTGTAACTCTTCAACATCACGCCCTTCTGGCAGGATGGGCTTGCCAATCACCAGTTTAAGCTCGCCTGAGTGTTTCACGAAACCCTTGGCCGGCCAAATTTCACCAGCATTGTGCGCCACTGGAATAATTGGCGCACCTGTTTCTACCGCTAACAAAGCACCCGTCTTGGAAAATTTTACACGCCTTCCAGGCGGAACCCGAGTGCCCTCCGGGAAAATCAGCACCCAAAAATTCTGAGCCAGCTTTTCAGATCCCTGCTGAACAATCTGTTTTAACGCCCCTGATTTAACCTTTCGATCAATAGCAATTGGTTTTATCAGCGCTAGCGCCCAACCGAAAAAGGGTAATTGCAGCAACTCCTTTTTCAACACCGTACAAAGTGGTGAGACGATAGTTTGCAAATAAAAAGTTTCCCACTCACTTTGATGATTGCTAACAATAATGCCGGCCTTAATTCCCTCCAGATTTTCCAGTCCTTCGATACGATATCGCACACCGCAAGCCAAGCTGAACCAGCGAACCACAAAATGATTCAACAGGATCGCGAACTTAAAGCGTCGACGCAGAGGAAGTAATGGCAGCACCAAAAGACAAATAGCTGAATGGATTAACGTAGCAAGACCAAATACCAGCAAAAAACTCGCGGACCTCAGATAAAGTATTATTTTTTTCATTTTCCCTTTTTATATGCCTTATTACCCACACACCAACCAAGCCCTCATCGCGCCATAAATAATCCTAACGTTCAAACCTTGCCCGCAGTCATATCTGGCAATACTAACCAGCGCTCTTTATTCTCAAGCCTAAGCTTAACCAACAACTTGAGTCATGCCGGCGAAAGCTTCCGACCCGCTAACTAAAGCCGACTGATCACGCCCTTTGGTGCGCATTCCTTGACCACTCTGGCCATTTCAGGCTTCCATGATCGTTGTTTGATGCCAAATACCTCGAGAATTTTTTGGCAATTCAGTTGGGAGTTCAAAGGCCGGGCCGCTATATACCCATAATCCTTCGTTTTCTGCGTTTCTATCTGTTTAACGGTGACCTCTTCGTATAGGCGAGCCTGCTCAACAACCTGACAGGCAAATTCGTACCAATTGCTCACCTCACGCCCTGAATAATGATAACAACCCCACGCATCGGCACCACAATCCAGTTGCCGAATCATTGCAATTATTACTCGTGCGATATCGTTCGCCGGTGTCGGCGCGCCTATTTGATCATCAACCACCTTAAGTATTTCTTTCTCTCCGGCAAGTCGAGTCATGGTCTTCACGAAGTTACTTCCCCATTCACTAAAGACCCAGCTCACACGTAAAATCACATACTTTTCAAGCACAGAAGTGAGCAATCGCTCACCCTCTAGCTTGCTTTCGCCATAAACACTGATCGGATGTGGCTCATCATCCTCAGCATAGGCAGCCCGTTTCTGGCCATCAAAAATATAATCCGTGGATAGATGAATTAGAGGTATGCTCAGCCGCTTACAAGCGATTGCCAGGTTATGCACGCCCACGGCATTTACCGCAAAACAACTATCTCTTTCCTGCTCAGCCTGATCCACGGCAGTATAGGCCGCAGCATTAATAACGAAAGACGGCTTGGCCTTACGAATAGTTCGCGACACCTTGCTTTCTTTTCTAATATCCAGCTCTTCGGATGAAAAAGCCTGATAGTCGATACCCTGTTCCAATGCAAAACTGCATAAGGCCCTTCCCACCTGCCCTTGCGATCCTGTAATGAGCAATTTCACTGCGCTTGATTGCTCCTAAAACGGGATGTCATCATCAAAATCATCAAAGCCGGACGGAGCACTTTGCGAACCCTGATTAGCATTATTCATATCTTTTGATGGTGCACTTTTAGGAGCCTGCCCTTGATTGGAACCGGAACCAGCGAATTCCCCGCTACCACGACTATCCAGCATTTGCATATCCGAACCGACGATCTCGGTCGTGTAGCGTTTCACTCCATCCTTTTCCCACTGCCGCGTTCGCAAGGAACCCTCAACATAGACTTTCGACCCCTTATGCAGGTATTCTCCGGCGATCTCAGCTAGTTTGTTAAAAAACACCACACGATGCCACTCGGTTCGCTCCTGTTGCTGCCCGCTCTGTTTATCTTTCCAGCTTTCACTGGTCGCAATGGTAATATTTGTGACCGCGCCGCCAGATGGCAAATACCGCGTTTCCGGATCACCGCCACAATTTCCTACCAGTATTACTTTATTGATGCCACGCGCCATGATTCTCTCCCTTAAAATAGTGATTTATTCCGCTATACCATTCGCCCAGCCTTTGGCCCTGCGGATCCACATTAGCTGCAAGATGGTAGCAGATAATGGGCCCCTCACAAAACTCTTCGCTCGTTAATCTCAACATTTCGGCAACGACTGACTAATGCAATCTTAAGCCAAATTCAGGAAACGCTCAGAGCAAAACACAAAACAAATATATATGCCTTTGTCATATACCAAATTTACCCTATATAATGGTTGGTTTTCCTTTGACAGCGGTTTTATGAGTAAAATTATACTGCGTGGTGTTCGCACACATAACTTAAAAAACATCAATCTTGACATACCCAGGGACCAGTTAGTCGTTATCACCGGGCTATCCGGCTCGGGAAAATCATCACTAGCATTTGATACGCTTTATGCAGAAGGACAAAGACGCTACGTAGAGTCACTTTCTACCTATGCTCGCCAATTCCTTTCCATGATGGAAAAACCGGATCTCGACCATATTGAAGGTCTGTCGCCAGCCATTTCGATCGAGCAAAAGGCAACCTCCCACAATCCCAGGTCCACCGTAGGCACCATCACCGAAATCTACGATTATTTACGCCTGCTTTTTGCCCGCGCAGGCGAACCGCGATGCCCTGAGCATGGCAAACCTTTGCAAGCGCAGGCCGTTAGCCAAATGGTAGATCAAGTTATGGCGCTACCTGAGCAAAGTCGATGGATGATGATTGCCCCGATGGTACAGAACCGCAAAGGCGAGCATCTGCATTTATTCGAAGAGCTAAGATCCCAGGGATTTATAAGGGTACGAGTTAACGGTATTGTCACAGAATTAGACCAAGTGCCCGCTTTGGACAAAAACAAAAAACACTCAATTGAAGTAGTGGTCGATCGATTCAAAGTACGCGAGGACCTGCAGATTCGTTTAGCGGAGTCTTTCGAAACCTGTGTCCAGTTAAGCCAGGGAATTGCTAAAATCATTCCGATGGATGACGACGAAGATTCGGAAACTCGTGAAGAGCTGATTTTTTCATCACTGTTCGCCTGCCCCGTCTGTGGACATAGCATATCCGAACTAGAACCCAGAATTTTCTCCTTTAATAATCCAGCGGGTGCTTGCGCGACTTGTGATGGGCTTGGCGTACATCAATTTTTCGATCAAGAACGCATTGTCTGCAAACCTGAGCTCAAAATAGCTGAAGGCGCCATCAAAGGCTGGGACAGAAGAAATGCCTATTACTTTCAAATGCTAACCTGTGTCGCTGAGCATTATGGATTCGACCTGGATCAACCTTTTTCAGAAATGGATGACGCCGCTCGGCAGGTGATCTTAGAAGGCAGTGGTCAAGATTCGGTTGCTTTTAAGTACCTCACTGAGCGAGGCGACATTATCAGCAAACGACATCCGTTTGAAGGAGTACTACCCAATATCGCCCGTCGCTACAAATCAACCGAATCACAAATGGTTCGAGATGATCTGGCTAAATACTTGAGCGAACAACCTTGTCCATCCTGTAACGGCTCTCGACTAAAAAGGGAAGCCCGGCACGTGTTTATTGAAGAGCTCAACTTGCCTGAAATCACCGACTGGCCCGTCGGCAAAGCGTTATCCTATTTCGAGCAACTAACCCTGCCTGGTAGACGAGGGGAAGTTGCCGAGAAGATAGTAAAAGAAATTCGCCTCCGTTTATCTTTCCTGGTAAACGTTGGGCTCGATTACCTGTCCCTGAATAGAAGTGCTGAGACCCTCTCAGGGGGAGAGGCGCAGCGTATCCGATTAGCAAGCCAAATTGGGGCCGGGCTAATGGGCGTGATGTATATTCTTGATGAGCCTTCAATTGGACTTCATCAAAGAGATAATGAACGCCTGTTAAATACCCTTTTCCACCTAAGGGATTTGGGCAATAGCGTTATAGTTGTCGAACATGACGAAGAAGCTGTGCGCAGCGCAGATTATGTCATTGACATAGGCCCCGGCGCGGGTGTGCATGGGGGAAGAGTTGTTGCGCAGGGAACTCCCGCTGCTATTGAGGCAAATCCTGAATCAATAACCGGCCAGTATTTGTCAGGAAAAAAGAAGATCGAAGTACCCGGACAACGTAACCCATTTGATAAGCAAAAAGTTCTGCGCCTGGAGGGCGCCACGGCGAACAACCTGAAAAACGTCACTGTAGAGATGCCTCTGGGTTTGATGACCTGTATCACAGGTGTTTCAGGCTCCGGAAAATCGACCCTGATTAACAATACACTCTATCCAATTGCTGCGACTGAGTTAAATAAAGCGACTACACTTAAACCAGCCCCCTACCAAAGCATTCAAGGCTTGGAGCAATTGGATAAAGTGGTCGACATTGATCAAAGTCCTATAGGGCGCACTCCACGCTCCAATCCTGCAACTTATACAGGGCTCTTTACGCCAATCCGAGAGCTTTTTGCTGCAACCCAGGAAGCACGCTCTCGTGGTTACAAACCCGGACGCTTTAGCTTCAACGTTAAGGGGGGGCGCTGCGAAACCTGTCAAGGTGACGGTTTAATTAAGGTCGAAATGCATTTTCTGCCTGATATTTATGTCCCCTGCGATATATGTAAGGGAAAACGCTACAATCGTGAAACACTCGAGATTAAATATAAGGGCAAAAATATTCACGAAGTTCTGGATATGACCGTCGAAGAAGCCAGCGAGTTTTTTAACCCTGTGCCAATGCTGGCAAGAAAACTGCAAACCCTTGTGGACGTTGGACTTTCCTACATTCGTCTCGGGCAAGCCGCTACGACTCTTTCAGGTGGTGAAGCACAGCGTGTCAAACTTGCCAAAGAACTATCAAAAAGAGATACCGGCCAAACACTTTATATACTTGATGAACCAACGACGGGTTTGCATTTTCACGATATAGAGCAGCTGCTCAATGTACTGCATCGGCTAAGAAATCACGGGAATACGATTCTCGTCATCGAGCATAATCTGGATGTAATTAAAACGGCCGATTGGATTATTGATCTTGGCCCAGAGGGTGGTAACGGCGGTGGCCATATAGTTGCAGAAGGAACTCCGGAGCATATCGTCACAGTTACGGAATCTCACACAGGCCGATATTTACGGCCACTTTTAGAATCTTGCAAGAAGCCTGATTTAGAGCAGGCGGAGTCATTCGCCCTGTAACTAACTTTTCATTGCACTCTGCAATGCGGCATTACAAACGCAAAAAGCCAGGACAAGTCCTGGCTTTTTGGGAATAACTGATCGTCAATATGATTAATCTTCAGTGTCTTCCTCAATATCCTCTTCAAACTCTGGCATAGGCCGGTCAACTAACTCAATGTATGCCATCGGTGCATTATCGCCTGTACGGAATCCGCACTTCATAATCCGGGTATAACCTCCAGGACGCTCAGAATACCTGGGGCCAAGCTCATTAAAGAGCTTTCCAACCGTCTCTTTATTGCGCAAACGATCAAATGCAAGCCGCCGATTAGCGACCGAGTCTTCCTTCGCAAGAGTAATAAACGGCTCGGCGATTTTGCGAAGCTCTTTTGCCTTAGGCAAAGTAGTTTTGATAATTTCGTGTTCGACCAGTGAAGCAGTCATGTTTTTAAACATTGCTTGACGGTGCGAACTGTTTCGATTCAGCTGGCGACCACTTTTACGATGACGCATGTTGCAATTCCCTACAAATTTAACTCTAAAATATTAAAGGTTAATACTAGTCACGCCTGGCCAGCACTCGATCATCGTTCTTCAGGCTTGAGGGAGGCCAGTTTTCCAGGCGCATCCCCAAAGACAACCCTTTAGATGCAAGTACGTCTTTAATTTCAGTCAGTGACTTTTTACCCAAATTAGGCGTTTTCAGCAGATCCACTTCAGTTCGCTGAATCAAATCGCCAATGTAGTACAAATTTTCTGCTTTCAAGCAGTTAGCCGAGCGAACAGTTAGTTCCAAATCATCCACTGGGCGCAGCAAGATGGGATCTACCTCATCTTCCTCTTCCTCAAACTCAGGTTCCTTATCCGCTTCCAGATCAACAAAAGCTATCAACTGCTGCTGCAGAATAGTTGCTGCTCGACGGATGCACTCCTCTGGATCGATTGTACCATTGGATTCAATATCCAAAATCAATTTATCCAAGTCGGTACGCTGTTCAACTCGAGCACTTTCGACGATATAGGCAACACGTCTGACCGGGCTATAGCTGGCGTCCAACTGTAACGTTCCGATTGGCTTGGTCTCTCCTTCAGAAAAACGGGTATCAGCCGCCTCGTAACCACGCCCTTTAGCGACCTTAATGCTCATATTAAGCTCGCCTTTAGCATTAAGATTGGCAATCACATGCTCTGGGTTCGCTATCTCTACATCATGATCCAGTTCGATATCACCAGCTACTACTGGGCCCGCTCCCT
>CBDUGR010000009.1:0-13649 GCA_965366515.1 uncultured Gammaproteobacteria bacterium
AGGATCGTCCGGGCAGTATCGGTCGATGGCACATCCGCTGGTGATCCCAGCCGCCCAGTTCCTGCCAGCGATTAATAATGATACAAAAAAGTTCTGCGGTTTTTTCCGCATCATAGCGTGCAGAATGTGCTTCGTTCTGATCGAAATTGATTCCTGCTACTTCGCAGGCGCGAGAAAGAACGGTCTGCCCGAAAGCCAGTCCGGCCATACTGACCGTGTCAAAATTGGAAAAGGGGTGAAAGGGGTTGCGCTTTAGATCGCAACGCTCCGCAGCTGCACTAATAAAACCATGGTCAAAATGAGCGTTATGACCAACCAGGATGGCTCGTTTGCAACCGTTTGATTTGATGGCTTTTCGTATCTTTCTAAAAACTTCATGTAATGCATCACTCTCGGAGTGAGCGATACGTAGTGGATGGTATGGGTCGATACCAGTAAATTTGATGGCTGCTTCTTCAATATTGGCACCGGCAAAAGGCTCGATATGGAAGGAAGTAGTATTGTCAGGATAGACTAGACCCTGTTCATCCATTTCAAGAGGTATCGCGGCTATTTCCAGTAACGCATCCGTTGCTGAGTTAAACCCGCCGGTTTCTACATCGACGACGACGGGCAGAAAGCCACGGAAACGCTGGGCCATTAAAGTTGTTGCGTGGTTGTTGTGTTCAGACACGCTGTAATCCTTATGCGTTTGATACTTGCCAGTTGAGGGTTTCCCCGGCCAGCAGAGGGGTTAACTGATCATTTCCAATGTAGACCTGGTGAGGAATCTTCCAGGGCTTTCTGATCAAGGTGATCTTGTCTTCGTTTCTTGGCAATCCGTAAAAATCAGGACCGTAATGGCTGGCAAATCCTTCCAGCTTGTCCAGTGCACCCATTTTATCAAAGATTTCAGCATAAAGCTCAAGAGCTGCAGGTGCAGAATAGCAACCAGCACAGCCGCACTCGGCTTCCTTGGTTTTTCTAAGATGCGGCGCAGAATCTGTACCGAGAAAAAACTTGCAGCTACCGCTCATCGCTGCAGTTAGTAACGCCTCCTGATGCCTGTTGCGTTTTAGTATAGGCAAGCAGTATAAGTGCGGTCTGATACCACCTACCAGCATGTCGTTACGATTAAACAGTAGGTGTTGCGGTGTAATAGTTGCCGCTATATTACTCGATGCATTGCTAATGAACTCGGCTGCTTCGGCAGTGGTAATGTGTTCCATTACGATCTTAAGTGTCGGGAGTCTTTCCGTTAGGGGCGACAGCAGGGTGTCTATAAAAACTTGTTCCCTATCAAAAATATCTACTTCTGGAGTGGTAACTTCCCCATGCACCAAAAGAGGTAAACCACGTTCGGCCATGACTTCCAAAACAGCATAGCAATTCTTCAGGTCGGTAACTCCGGAGTTTGAGTTGGTCGTCGCACCCGCCGGGTAGTATTTTACACCGTAGATATGCTCGCATTCACATGCAGCCTGAATTTCTGAAATACTGGTATTGTCGGTCAGATAAAGAGTCATCAGCGGTTTGAAGCGGTGAGAGCTTTCAAGTTGCTCAATTATTCGGCTGCGGTAGTCTAACGCACCTGCACAGGAGGTAACCGGTGGCTGAAGATTCGGCATGATAATTGCGCGACCGAAATAGCGCTGTACATCTGTTACCGTGGTAGTAAGGAAATGATTATCTCGCAGATGTACATGCCAGTCGTCTGGGCGCAGCAGGGTTAAACGATCCATTAATTAACTCTAAATGTGAAATTTCACTCTGCGTGCATCCTAACGCATAGCTGGTTTTTTAGATAGAGTCTCTAAAGATTTTGCTGAATCTGTCGATCTAATTAAAATCAGATAACCAATGCGATTTGTGACAGGGATATGAGCGTAAATAAAAACTGCTTTCTAACGGTGCTCGGGCTATTTGCCTTATCCTGTGGGTTTGCTATGCAATCTCATGCACTTAAATATGGGGCTATTCTGGAAAATAGTGAGTGGCAGGTTGAAGGGTCCGAGTTGGAATGCGGCCTGTCACAGCCTATTCCTGCGTTTGGTGAGGGTGTTTTTACTAAAAAAGCAGGCGAGCCGCTGGCGTTCTATCTTAAGCCGTTTAATAATCCGATGCGACCTGGTGAAGGGGCATTGATAATGGAAGGTCCAGCCTGGCGGCCTGATATCGCGCCACGGGTGATTACAATGGTAGAAGTCACGGATGCTCCTATTCCTCTGGAGGTGGAAGATCCCTACGCTGAGATCATGTTGTCTCATCTCAATCAGGGGTTGATACCCACATTTGAAGCTGGAGACCTTTTTTCGCTCGACCTTGATGAGCCAGTGAGAATTGGATTGTCGAGCGTTAACTTTCAGCAGGCATACCTACAATACATCTCCTGTCTGTCGCAGCTGTTGCCGGTCAATTTTCAACAGATTGCCCGGTCTGCTATCTTTTTTCAAACGAATAAATCTTCCTTGAATGAAGATGTTCGAAACCAGCTGGACCTCATTGCTCGTTATGTGAAGGCTGACAAGAGTGTTAAACGCGTATTTATCGATGGTCATACTGATGATACCGGTAATAAGAGAATTAATAAGAACCTTTCCAAGCGCAGAAGTGAGCTGGTAGCCAGCTATTTCAAGAAAGCGGGTGTCAGTAGCAAACTGATCGTTGCGCGCTATCATGCGGACAAATATCCGGCGCTGAAGAATGATTCTGATCTCAATAGAGCGCGTAATCGTCGAGTGACTATCCGCTTGGAACGCGAATAAATCTGAGTAGTCCTTTCTCTAATTAAGCTGAGGCATAAGAGTCTATAAGCCTTACTTTATTGGCCGCTAGTGCTGTTAATGCAGCGCCGCGCAGTTTAAAATAGCGCCCCTTCATTGTTTGTAGAGTGCCCCGAACTATAGGGGCCATATGTTCGGAGCGAGAATGTCTGATATTAAGAAAGTGGTACTGGCCTATTCCGGTGGTTTAGATACATCGGTCATCTGTCGCTGGTTGCAGGAAACCTATCAATGCGAAGTGGTAACATTTACTGCGGATTTGGGGCAAGGTGAGGAAGTGGAACCTGCTCGCGCTAAAGCACAGGCGATGGGTATTAAGGAAATATATATTGATGATCTTCGGGAGGAGTTCGTCAAGGATTTTGTGTACCCGATGTTTCGAGCCAATGCCATCTATGAAGGCGAATATTTGTTGGGCACTTCTATTGCGCGGCCATTGATTGCCAAGCGTCTGATTGAAATCGCCAATGAAACCGGAGCGGACGCTATTTCGCATGGAGCGACCGGCAAGGGCAATGACCAGGTGCGTTTTGAGCTGGGTGCCTATGCGTTGAAACCCGGCGTTCATGTGATAGCACCCTGGCGGGAGTGGAGTTTGAATTCCCGAGACTCACTATTGGCTTATTGTGATACGCATGATATTCCGGTTGAGAAAAAACGTGGTACTAAATCCCCCTATTCGATGGATGCGAATCTGCTGCATATTTCCTATGAGGGCGATATTCTTGAGGATCCCTGGAAGGAACCGGAAGAGGATATGTGGCTATGGTCAGTATCTCCGGAAAATGCGCCGGATCAGCCTACCTACATTGAACTGACCTACGAGAAAGGGGATATTGTCGCCGTTGATGATAAGGCAATGTCACCCGCCAGCGTGTTAGAGCTATTGAATAAAATTGGCGGTGCCAACGGGATTGGTCGTGCGGATATCGTAGAGAATCGTTTTGTCGGGATGAAATCACGTGGTTGTTATGAGACGCCGGGCGGCACCATCATGCTGAAGGGGCATCGTGCAATAGAGTCCATTACTCTGGATCGAGAGGCTGCGCATTTGAAAGATGAGCTTATGCCACGGTATGCGGAGCTGGTGTACAACGGCTTCTGGTGGTCACCGGAAAGAAAAGCGTTGCAGGCTCTGATTGACGATACGCAAACGCCGGTAAATGGTCGGGTGCGACTCAAACTCTATAAAGGCAATGTGGTTGTCGTAGGGCGCGAGTCCGTCGACAGTCTGTTTGATGAGAGCATTGCCACCTTTGAAGATGATGCGGGCGCATACGATCAAAAGGATGCCGAGGGCTTTATCAAGTTGAACGCCTTGCGTCTGCGTATTGCTGCCGGAAAAGGCAGAAACCTGCTCGATTAATTCTGAGGGAGGTCGCTCATGAGAATTATGCACACCATGCTCCGGGTGACCGACCTGGAGCGCTCAGTTGATTTTTATACCAATACGCTCGGAATGCGAGAAATCAAGCGTATGGAAAACGAGGAGTATAAGTACACACTGGTTTTTGTGGGTTATGATGAGTTTGATGAGGGCCCGCTAATTGAGCTCACTTATAACTGGGGTGTGGACCAGTATGAGCACGGTAATGCATACGGCCATATATGTCTGGAAGCGGATGATATCTATCAGTTTTGTGATCAGGTCAAAGCGCAAGGCGGTGAGGTCACACGAGAACCCGGACCTATTTTGGGTGGTTCCACGCATATCGCTTTTCTTCGAGACCCTGATGGGTATTCGATTGAATTGGTGAATACCGGACAGGAAGCGAAAATCTGATAATAAATAATCTGTTTTTGGTAATAAAAAGCTGCCCTTTGGCAGCTTTTTGTTTTATAGAACCGTGAATCGGGGCGGAGTTATGTTCGACTCCACCCACATGGTTAACCGGTTAATTTGAAACCGCCTTCAATACCGCATCAATACTATCCTTGGCATCACCAAATAACATGCGTGTATTTTCTTTATAGAACAAAGGATTATCAACGCCCGCATAGCCAGTAGCCATACCACGTTTTAATACGATTGTTGTTTTACCTTTCCAGGGCTCCAGTACCGGCATACCGGCAATCGGGCTGTTAGGTTCGTCCTGTGCCGCCGGGTTCACAATATCGTTAGCGCCGATAACGATGGAAACGTCCACATTCGGGAAGTCCTCGTTAATTTCGTCCATTTCAAAAACGATATCGTAGGGCACTTTTGCTTCGGCCAGCAGTACGTTCATATGCCCAGGCATACGTCCGGCAACGGGGTGGATGCCAAAACGGACATTGATTTTTTTGTCACGCAGTTGCTTGGTTAATTCATAAACCGTATGTTGCGCTTGGGCTACTGCCATTCCGTAACCTGGGATAATCATGACTTCCTTGGCATCAAGCAACATATCGGCCACTTCATCGGCCTGAACGGCGACAACTTCACCGGCGTCGCCTTCAGCGGCTGGTGTACTTGAACCCGCAGTGGTACCGAAACCACCCGCAATCACGGACAGGAATTTGCGGTTCATGGCGCGACACATAATATAGCTGAGGATCGCACCGCTACTACCTACTAATGCGCCAACCACGATTAACAGGTCATTGTTGAGCATGAAGCCAGTGGCCGCCGCTGCCCAGCCTGAGTAGCTGTTTAGCATGGAGACAACAACCGGCATATCCGCACCACCAATTGCCATTACCATATGTACGCCGAACAGCAGAGCAACAATGGTCATGAGTATCAGAGGCACCATACCACCACCAGCGGCAGACTCATTGAGGAAGTCATTACCAAACCAAAGGGCTAGTATTAACAGGCCAAGGTTAAGCCAGTGACGCGCGGGTAGCATCAACGGTGAACCGCCGATTTTTGCGCTAAGTTTCAAAAAGGCAATGATGGAACCGGAGAAGGTTAACGCACCAATTAAGATGCCGATGTAAGTTTCAACATCATGAATGGTTTTATCTACGCCCGTTAGTGCGATATTGTGATCCATGAAGTTAGCATAACCCACCAGTACAGCGGCGAGACCAACCAAACTATGTAGTATCGCGACCAGTTCCGGCATTTGCGTCATTTCAACTTTCTTGGCGAGAATCCAGCCAACAAAGCCACCAATGACAGCGCCGAACAACAGCACGCCATAGTTCGCGGTGACGATACCGATGAGAGTTGCGATTAGCGCTAACCCCATACCGATCATTCCGTATAGGTTACCGCGACGTGCTGTTTCCTGATTACTTAGACCACCCAGTGCCAGAATAAATAGAACTGACGCTCCGATATAGGATACTGTTACAATTCCTGCAGACATGCTTCTCTCCCTATCTTCTGAACATGGCTAACATGCGTTGGGTGACAGCAAAGCCGCCCACGATGTTAATGCTGGTGATTAAAATGGCGATTCCCGATAGAACCATTATCCAGTTCTGGTCGGAAGAAACCTGGATCAGCGCGCCAATGATAATGATGCTACTAATGGCATTGGTGACACTCATCAGCGGCGTATGCAGTGAAGGGGAAACGTTCCAGATCACCATGTAACCGACAAAGCAGGCCAGCACAAATACGGTAAAATGTGCCATAAAGGCTGCCGGAGCAACAGAACCCAGACCTAGCAGTGCCAGGCCACCTATGATAAAAGGCAGTAAGCCCTGTAATTTGCTTGGCTCAGGTTCCGGTTCAGCCGGAGCAACAGGAGCAGTAGCTGGTTCTTTCTTAGGTGTTGCGGATAGCTTCGGTGCCGGTGGCGGCCAGGTGATTTCTCCGTTATTAATCACGGTGGCACCACGAATGGCCTCATCTTCCATGTTGACGAAAATTTCACCATTCTTTTCGGGCGATAATTCGGTTAGCAGATGCCTGAGGTTGGTGCCATACAGTTGGCTCGCTTGCGTCGCCAAACGGCTGGGCAGGTCGGTGTATCCGATCAGAGTGACACCATGTTTGACCACGACTTTATCGGCTTCTGTTAGCTTGCAGTTACCCCCTTTCTCTGCGGCCAGATCGACAATTACGCTGCCGTCTTTCATGGATTTCACCATGGCTTCGGTAATCAGTTCCGGGGCTGGTCTGCCCGGAATTAATGCAGTGGTAATGATGATGTCGACTTCCATCGCCTGGCGAGCGAACAGAGCCATTTCCGCTTTGATGAACTCATCACTCATTACTTTGGCGTAACCACCTTCACCTGAACCGTCGTCGTCGCCTTCAAATTCCAACATGAGGAACTCGCCGTCCATACTTTCAACCTGCTCCTTTACCTCAGGGCGGGTATCAAAGGCGCGCACAATGGCACCCATACTTTTGGCAGCACCGATGGCGGCGAGACCGGCAACACCAGCACCGATCACCAGTACTTTTGCGGGTGGAATTTTACCAGCAGCAGTTATTTGGCCGGTGAAGAACCGCCCAAAATGCTGTGCTGCCTCAACCACAGCTCTATATCCGCCGATATTTGCGAGAGAACTCAATGCATCCATCTTCTGTGCCCGGGAAATACGCGGCACACTGTCCATCGCCAGAACGGTGATTTTCCTGTCAGCCAGGCGTTGCATTAACTCTTCATTTTGTGCTGGCCAGATGAAGCTTAATAGCGTTTGGCCTTCGTGCAACAACTCCACTTCATCGATACAAAGCTCGGGGTGTGTCTCCGGGGCTCTGACCTTTAGGATGATGTCCGATTCGCTCCAGAGCTTTTTGGTATCTTCAACGATACTGACACCGGATTCTCGATAGGCATCATCTGAAAAGTTAGCAGCTTGTCCCGCATTGGACTCGACGGCAACTTCAAAGCCCAGTTTTATGAGCTGTTCCGCCACTTCGGGGGTGGTTGCTACCTTTTTCTCCCCGTTATGGATCTCTTTGGGTATCCCAATTCGCATCTCATTTTTCTCCTCAAGTGTGAGTAGTGCTTTTCTCTAGTACAATAGTTGATAATAGCAACGCAGACTGGAGATGGATGTGTTCCGCTCCCGCGTTATCTGCGGTTTCCTCGGTATATCTGAATCAAAATCCAAAACTGATTTTATTTGCGCTTATTACATTTAATCACGCTGATACTGAGCGAGTGTGATCATAAAACGGCAAGTCGCGCATGTCTTGCCTGTGAATGCGTAACCTGTTGATTGGGGGTGCATTTGATACAGGTCAATTTCCGCCCAGATTAGTTTAGCGCTATCTTTATTTTATATATTGAGTCCTTTTTTGTACTAATGCAAAAACCCTGATTATTTCGGCTATTTGGCTTTTTTTGTAGTTTGAATGATGGAGTGCAAGATGACCGGTTCGACCGGTAAATCATAATGGCGCTCGATGTTTTTTGTTTCCACATTACTGATTTCATCCACTACCTTTATACCATCTATGACCTTGCCAAAAACGGTATAACCGCCATTTCGCTTGGTATAATTAAGATGTTTATTATCTTCAATGTTGATGAAAAACTGTGATTTCGCACTATTTACGTCTCGTGTTCGGGCCATTGCCAAAGTGCCTCGATCATTGTTAAGGCCATTGTCCGCCTCACTGACAATAGGCTCGTGATTGGGCTTCACATTCAGTTCTTTATCCATTCCGCCACCCTGAATCATAAAATAGGGGATGATTCGATGGAAAATGGTTCCGTTATAGAAGCCCTCTTCAACATAGGTTAAAAAATTGCTGACAGTGATGGGGGCCTTATCGGGATATAGTTCCAGCTTGATATTACCCATGCTGGTTTCCATAATTACAACAGGGTGATTAACCGGTTCCGTTGTTTCAGCAGTGCTTGATTGAACCAGCCCAAGTAACAGACTGGTCAGCAAAAAAAATTGTTTTATCTGTTTCATCATTAAACTTCCAAAGCCCGAGGCTTTTACTCCTCTTTTTGTCGATTTTGAGTGAATGGATTCCGGGAAAGTACTCTTACACCCAGCCTGGATCTTTGCGTCGTGGTCGAATTGCGGGAATTGCTAACCCTAAAAACACACCAACTAGTATTGTGGCGGCACCGTAAAAAAAGAAATCCTGTTGTTTTTCATCTTCCAGTCGATCATTTTCGGCGCTCAATAACTCGGTCTGATTCTGCAACTGTTGATTCTCTTCTATCAATTCCTGGTTGCGTTGATTGATATTAACCGCATTGCCGGAAACCTTTTTAATATAAGACAACTCATCTACCAGCTTGCTGTTAAGCTCGGTTAGCGTTTGGTTATCCTGTTGCAGGCTTTGGTTCGCTTCCTGTAGTTCTTTCTTTTCCTTAATCAAGTTTTGTTGCTTGCGAAAGCTTTCATTTAACTTTGTTTGTATTGATGTCAGCTGATCGCGCGCGGCCGGTTGATTGGTCAGATATCGCGTAAGTATCCAGCCTTCGGTGCCACGCTTTGTCTTGATTTGGCTGTAGCCAGTATCGCTGTTTGAATTTAAGACCTCTACCACCGTTCCGCTGTTAAGCTCGGCCCGGATGCGGTAGGCGTTAGTTTGCCCGGTACGTACCGGGGCTTTGAATTGGTCCGTTACATACATGGTCTCCGCATGTATAACTGTGCTGAAGAGCGATGTAATTAACAATAAAGAGGCGCCGCGATTCACTATTTATCTCCTCAGGGAAGTACTTTTTTAAAGGGTTTAACGGAGACCTTTTGGTAGACTCCCGCCGTCACATAAGGATCCTCATCCGCCCAGTGCCGGGCATCATCCAGCGAACTGAACTCGGCAATAACAAGGCTGCCGCTGAAACCGGCCTGTCCGGGATCTGGGCTGTCAATCGCTGGGTGCGGTCCGGCGACCAGCAGTCGACCCTGTTGTTTGAGGTCTTCAAGTCTTTTTAGATGGTTCGAGCGCGCCTCCTGCCTTAATGACAGGCTGTCAGGGATGTCTTCACTTATAATGGCATAGTACATGGTCATGATGTAGTTACTTATCTGTGTTGTGGTTTGAATCGAACTGTTCCATTTGCTCAGTATTTATGTGGCGAGCCAGGTAAAGGCCCTGCAGAATAACAAATACCAGGGTAAGTCCAAGCATGCCAAACAGTTTAAAGTTAACCCATTGCTCTTCTGTAAATTGTCCACTGAAAGCAACATAAATGTTAATCGCGCCTGCGAAAACAAAAAAACCGGTCCAAAGATAATTGAGGCGGCTCCAGATGTTTTTCGGCAGTTCAATTTGTCCGCTCATCATGCGTTCCAGAATATTCTTTTTGCCAACGAATTCACTGCCCAAGAAGGCGATTGCAAATAGCCAGTTAACCACCGTCGGTTTCCACTGAATGAATACCTTGTCCTGTAATATCACCGTTGCACCCCCCATCACCACGACCAGCGCCAGAGTTATCAGGTACATGCGCTCAATTTTACGGGTTTTCCAGTAGGCATAAACAACCTGGAATAGGGTGGCAGGAATAAGTATCGCGGTAGCAATAATGATGTTTTCGGCATTTTCGAGGGGGCCAACTTTAAGGAAAGGCAGTTTGTCGGCGTATTTGTACACAGCGAAGAAAATGGCTATCGGGAAGAAATCGAACAATAGTTTTTTCATAAAATTTATATATCTGTTGGCATCGATGGACGCAAAAACCAGGTTCTACTCAATCGTATCGCGGGTTGAAAGCCGCGTATTATAAAGCAACTTGTAGGGTTTTTCTGAGCTGATTTGAAAAAAAAGCCTTTTTCAATACACACGCAGGTATATGACTACACAATAGATATTGCGTAGCAAAATGGTACGCCGATAGTGCTGTGGTCTATGCCTCCAGAGGGTTGTGGAAAAGTAATATCGGGCTTTTCTTGTTGTCTGGGTAAACGCGAATTCGGCACAGGCCTGCATAGGGTAGGTGGAGGCGCCCCACTGAATTCAAGGGCATATCTAAAATATAGGCCAGGATTACACGGATAGTGCCGCCATGCTGAATGCTAAGTACATGCTTCCCCTGGTATTGCTCGATCATTTCATGCCACCCGGTTAAAACACGTTTTTGTAACTCACCGAGCGATTCGCCATTCGGTGGTGATGTCATGGCAGGATCTGCCGCAAAACGGTTGGCTTCTTCTTTGCAGGTGCGCCAAATATGATCGATAGGCTGCCCATCCCAGTCACCAAAATCCATTTCCTTGAATGTGGGCTCTTCGTGCCAAGGAATGTTGGCCTCTATCGCCAATTTGTTAGAGAACGCGCGACAGCGTTCAAGCGGAGAACTAATGATTCGCTCCCAGGGCCAGGGTTGTCCAATAAACTCGAGACTCTGACGCATTTGCAGCCAGCCCTGCTCATTGAGTGGAACATCGATATGGCCACGAAAAATCTCGCCGCCTTCACATGCTCCGTGGCGTAGTAAGTCGATAGTGGTATATTCGGTTGAATTCATAACAATCGTTTGGAAGGTTTGTTAAACAACATTCAGTCTGATAACCCTTATTCTACTATCTATTCTACAATGATGCTGGGCTAGCAAGGATACCCATTTTTAATGGGGAACAGTATCATCCGAAAGAAAGGCCGTTTGGTGGTCGCTGAAACTAAGCGCTGTATTGTCCGGGTCGATGGCTTCAAATAGTTTTGTCAGATTCAAATGTTGCTCTAACTCATCCGCTAGCCGGTTAATGTCCTGTTCCCGGCGCGCCTCATAATCCGGCGTATCCATGCTGGCTAAGCCTGCCCATTGCAAAAGTGATTGGCAGGCCTCGCGATTATTGAACAGGCCGTGCAGATAGGTGCCGAAAATCTGGTTGTCTTCGGAAATAGCGCCGTCGCTTTGACCAGACAATTGAATTGCAGGGCGCAGTAACGCGGGGCCAGAGCTTACCCCAGCGTGAATCTCGTAGCCGCTGATGGGCGTATTCCCCTTGAGCCTTAGGCTGCCGGAAATTCTGCGAAGTTGCTTCTCTGGTTTCAGACTTGTCGACATGTCCAGTAGCCCCAATGCCTTGGCTTCCTTGATCTTGCCTTCGATTTGCAACGGGTCATTAATTCGATTGCCCAGCATTTGAAAGCCACCACAGATACCCATCAGTTTCCCGCCATAGCGTAAATGTTTTTGAATGGCCTGCTCCCAGTCGTTTTCTTTGAGCCATTGCAGGTCGCAGATTACACTCTTGGAACCGGGTAATATGATCAAATCTGCCGCAGGTATCTGTTGTCCGGGGCCAACGAAAATCAGGTCTACTAGGGAATGCAGTCTAAGCGGATCAAAATCCGTATGATTACTGATGCGTGGTAAAACCGGCACAACTACTCGAAGATTCTCTTTGGACGGGTCTAAAACCTGTTGGCAGGAGATAGCATCTTCCGCCTCCAGGTGGAATCCCTGCAGGTAAGGTAGTACGCCTATTATCGGTTTTCCTGTGCGGCGCTCAAGCCACTCCAGGCCGGGGTTTAGCAGAGCAATATCTCCGCGAAATTTATTGATGACAAATCCTACCACCCGCTGCTGCTCTGATTCGGAAAGCAATTCCAGCGTACCCACCAGGTGTGCAAAAACACCGCCGCGATCTATATCTGCGACCAATATAACAGGGCAATCTACCGCTTCAGCAAAGCCCATATTGGCGATATCTTTGTCGCGTAGATTGATTTCAGCAGGACTTCCAGCGCCTTCTACGATCACGGCTCCATAATCGGCCGATAATCGTCGGTAGGATTCCAGTACCGCGCTCATGGCTACCGTTTTGTAGTCATGAAAATCAGTTGCATCCATCTCGGTAAGCGCTTTACCCTGGATTATGACCTGCGCGCCGATGTCGCTGTTGGGCTTAAGCAATACCGGGTTCATATCGGTGCTGGGTTCGATCATGCAAGCTTGGGCCTGCACAGCCTGCGCTCTTCCGATCTCACCTCCATCTGAAGTGACAGCACTGTTAAGCGCCATGTTTTGCGGTTTAAAAGGGGCTACCCGTATGCCACGGCGAACGAGCGCCCGGCATAGTCCGGCCACCAGTACGGTTTTGCCTGCGTCAGAAGTGGTGCCTTGAACCATCAGGGTGAAGCAAGACATAGTGTTGCGGCCTCGGCTCTAAAAATCCACGCCTTTGCGGGCTTTAACGCCTGCCTTGAAGGCATGTTTGATCTCTTTGATTTCAGAAACGGTGTCTGCCAACTCCTGTAACGCTCTACCGCCGCCGCGCCCGGTGACTACCACGCTCTGGTTGTCAGGTCTATTACGCAGCGTATCCAGGATCAGCTGTTCGTCCAGATATTTGTAAGCAATCATATAGGTGAGCTCGTCGAGAATCACCAACTGATAGCTGTCGTCTTTGAGCATAGCTTCAGCCTTAGCCCAGGTAATCTTCGCGGCTGCGATATCGGCATCTCGATCCTGGGTGTCCCAGGTAAAGCCTGTGCCCATTTGGTAAAAATCTATCTGCGGACAGTGATCCCGCAGATAGATTTCTTCGCCTGAAAGCTGTTGTCCCTTGATAAACTGGATTACACCGACCTTCTGACCGTATCCCAAAGCTCGCATCACCATGCCAAAGGCAGAGCTGCTTTTACCCTTGCCATTACCGGTCAGCAAAATGAGTACGCCGCGCTCCTCTGAGGCTTCTTCAATGTGTTGATCCACTTTAGCCTTTTGCTTTCGCATCGAACGTTTATGCTTGTCTGCCTTGGCGTCTGCCATAAGTAGTGCTCCGCAAGGGTTATTGTAAACTTAGAATTTGAGTCTTACGCCCGCGTAGATACTGGCGCCGTCCGTGTTGAAATTAGTGATCTCCTGATATTCTTCATCGGTTACGTTTTCAGCTCTACCAAAAATATCCAGCCTCTCGGAAAAGGCGTAGGAGGCGCTAATATCAATTACTTCGTAATCATCCAGGTTGACAAAACCAACCGCAAATATCTCATTTTTGGCATCCCGGGCCATACGCAGGTTGGTGATCAGGTTAAATTTATTGTCGAGTGCAGTATAGCGTACGCCCAAATTAGCC
>CBDUGR010000010.1:0-13320 GCA_965366515.1 uncultured Gammaproteobacteria bacterium
CGCTTCACCCGTCGTGGGCGATGTTTACCGCCAGGAAGTTCTATTAACGGAGGCAGAGGACGTTGCCGAAGTTATAGACATTAATGCAGACGGCTTTATTGGCGAAGATGAGTGTGAAAACGAGTTTGAAGCAGCCGACCTTGATGCGTTGTTTGCCATGTGCAATGGCAATTGTCTTGTGACCAACGAATATACCCCCGTAGAACCGGGCGTGTTCGAACATAAGTACTATGCCCCTGGTGTGGGTATGATCCTCGAAGTCGACCAAGAGGAACATTCCTGTGTTGCGCTGGTTGAAAAAACAGATCCCTAATATTTAAAATAGATCAGGAGCCGCTGAATAAGTGAGTCATAAACTTACGAAAATACCACTTATTCAGCGCACTGACACGTTCACAGCCCGTTGACAATATATACTTCTACGATATTGTAACCATCAACTTGAACAGAAATATCAGGCTTGGCAACTAAAGTCCACGGGGAGAAATCTTATTTAAACTCATACGATAATATCCTTCCGTTATTTAATCAAACCAGCAATCATATGTCGCCAAAGTAGTGGCTACCCGCGTAGCTAGAAAATCGATCGAGTCTGGTCTTACCCTGGACTTCCCCCACTTATTTTTTCGCCTGCACTATAATGCCCAACCATCGCAATATTTAGGTAAGAACTTGAGCCTGGCGGCGACACATTCGTGCTATATCTCGTGCTAATTACCAGAAACCCCTGGCCAGCAATTGTACATGGCGCTTGTTATAGCATGGCGTTTGTTATAAAAAGACAGGCTGTATCTCAGCTCAATAAAACAAAAGGGAACGAAGGGATGAGGAAAGCAAACTTCAGGGGCAAATATCAATCAATGGCCACCTGCCTGATAAGCGCAATCATATGCTTAAGCCTGCTAGGCTTTTCAACGGCACAGGCAGCCCCCTTTGCTTATACAGCGGACGGCGATACTGACCCCAGCACCCTATACCGAATTGATTTAGCCACCAATGCTATTTCGACCATAGGTACCATCACTGGCAACGAAGTTGAATCTCTCGCCTTTGGTCCAGGCCCTGTACTCTATGCGATTGACGGATCCGGTTCACAGCTTATCAGCGTTAACACCAGCACAGCCGTACCCAGCGTAGTGGGTGCATTGGGAGTGACGGTGACCGATCCTGGCATGGCCTATTGTACCGACAACAGCACTATGTATCTTGCATCGGAAGGCGGAGAGCTCTATACAGTGAACCTGTCAACGGGGGCTGCATCACTGGCTGGCACTGACGCAACCTACAGTCCGACGGGAATGACCTGTACAACAAGTGGCGTCCTTTATGTGATTGATAATTCAAGCGAAAATCTCTACACCGTGAATCGCAGCACTGGAGCCTCTACACTGGTTGGCTCGCTGGGAATAACCATAAATGACGGTGGGCTGGCACACAACGGTTCTCAACTGCTTATGGTTTCTGATGATTCGCCCACCAACCTGCACCAACTTAATCCATCTACCGGGACAGCGTCCATCATCGTTGAGCTGGATGCTGGGGAGCTTAGTCTGGAAAGCCTGTCCGTCGATACTGAGGGTACAGCTCCTGCAAGTTCACTGCCAATAGCTACGCCGGCTTTATCGGTTTGGGGCTTACCTCTATTGATCGCCTTAATGCCGATCATTGGGTTATTCGCTAACCGAAGACGTAAAAAACACTAATCAAAATAAAAAATGGGCGGCACCGAAAATCACTAACCATCGGCACCGCCCATTCGGCTCCTTCCCTTATTGCGGCAGATCACTGCCAACTTCCCTGCACCGCAACTTTTCGCAGTTCTATCTCTTGCTTATCCATTTCGGAAATACTCTAAACTCCCGAAACCGGATCATAATTTAGGACAAGCGTCCTTGCTCTAAGAGGTAACTAAATTGAGATTGGGCTTATTATCGGGCGCATTCCCTGAACCGAACCTGAACCAAATTCACTCACCTATTCACTCACCTATTCACTCACCTAAAAGAAATTGCGTAATATGGCCGCTAAAGGAACCGGTTTACCAATGCTTATAAAAAAGACCATAATACAGCGCTGGATCGAAGTTCCATCTTTAGCTCCAATTAAAAATAGCTCCAACTAAAAAGGCGGTAATGGCTTCACAACGGGATAGCAAAAAGCGCGACGGCGATAAACTAACGGGTACTTTTATAAAATACCGCGGTATTTTGGAAAGACTGGTTGGTCGTATTGTCAAACCTCACGATATTGAAGATATCGTTCAGGAGACCTTTGTTCGCAGCTTTGAGAAGAGTTTGAAGCACGAGATTAATCACCCCAAAACTTACCTGTATACCACCGCCCGCAATCTGGCTTTTAACCATATCTCGAAGAAATCAAACGAACTGGAGGAGCCAACAGGTGATTTCGACGCGCTGGATGTCTTTGATGATAGACCAACACTCGACGCGGAGATCGAATCCAAAGAAAAATTTCAGTTTTTCTGTCGCGCCGTTCGTGATTTACCACCGCAATGCAGGAGAGCATTTATCCTGAAACGTATTTACGGACTCAGCCAGAAGGAGATCGCCCTTTATCTGAAAATTAGTGAGCGCACTGTAGAGGGTCACGTCGCGAAGGGTATGGTTCGTTGCGCACAATTCCTAAAGGAGAATGGATATAACGTGAACAAAAAATCGTCAACCAAGGCAAAGGTCAATAAGTTTAAATCGTCAATATGAGCAAGATTATCCCCATCACAAACAAACAGCAAATCGCCGAAGAGGCAGGTTTATGGCTGGCAAGGATCGAACGCGGTCTTTGCGATGAAGAAAGAAAGGATATTGAATCCTGGTTAGCTGAAAATGCTGCTCATGCTGACGCACTTACGGAACTCGCCTATGTCTGGGACGACATGGCTGTACTCGAAGAGTTGTCCGACCTGTTTCCCCTACCTGAATGTTCTCCAGAAAAACAGGCATCCACACCAGCAAGTAGTTACCTGCGCTGGCCGGTTTACGCAGCCGCAACTGCTTTAGCTCTTTTCGTTGTCACCTTTACCCTGACAAATGTGACAGACATTGGCTCCTCAGGAAACCAGGAAATAGCAATAACCTCAGACCATGATTTAAAGACACTGGAGTCTCCCTCTGTCGCTGCACCTCAATTGACTGGTGAAAGGTATGAAACCGCTATTGGCGAGCAATCCAAAGTCAATCTGCCGGACGGCTCAATTGTAACGCTGAACACCGCAACCCGTATTTTTGTCACCTACGATGAAGGAAAACGCGAGGTTATTCTCGAACGTGGTGAGGGCTATTTTGAAGTAGCCAAGGATCACCAGCGCCCTTTCAAGGTTTTGGTTGATAACAATCTGGTACAGGCGGTCGGTACGGCCTTTAATGTGGATTACAGTAATACCCGTCAACTTGAGGTCACAGTGACAGAGGGGCAGGTCAAACTGGTCTCACCTAAAAAACTAAAACAAATTCTACGTTCAGGATCGCTGTCAGAAGAATCACTGGTCAACAGCGGCCAATCAGCCACCGTGGCCTCATCAGACCAACACAGGCTTAAGAATATCAGCAAGGAAGAGATAGACACCCAGCTAGCCTGGCAGCAGGGTATGGTTATCTTTGAACGTGAACCACTCAAAATAGCGCTGGCTGAACTGAGTCGATATACCCTTGTTGAGTTTGTGCTGGCAGACCGGCAGATGGAAGATATTTTAGTGGGTGGGTACTTCAAATCCGGCGATATTGAAGGCTTGCTGCTGGCCCTAAAGGAAAACTTTAATATCACGTCCAAAAAGGATAGATCCGGTAAAATTGTGCTCACTAAACTATAAGCTGACGCAATACCGAGACCTTCCGGCAAACTTATAATAATTTTTGAAACGAGATCAATCTTTGAGTGATTCGTTTATCCAAAAAAAATCTTTCTACGCAGCAGGTGATTTTTATCACTCGCCTGTCTCTGCAATGGTAGGGCTGCTAATCTGTCTTGCAAGGGCAATATCGAAGGGTAGGCAAATTATAAAAGGGGCACAGATTTTGTTACTGGCTTTGCTGGTCGCGCCCATTTCATTTGCTGCTGATAATAAAGAGATTGAATTTGATATTCCTGTACAAGAAGCCGATAAGGCGCTGACAGAATTTGCCAGACAAGCCAAGACAGCCGTTTTTTTTCCTGCCGAAAAATTAGGTGAAACCACCTCTAATTTGCTGCGGGGCAAATACGCGATTGAGAAAGCATTGGGCATTTTGCTTCAGGGCACCGGATTTTCAGCCTCCTACACCGAAACGGGTATCTTAACCGTTAAATCAATGATTGGTTTGGGAGAAGAAAAAGTGAATAACAATAGATCGAGGAAAAGAGCCGGGTTGTTTGCCTCTATCGCGGCATTACTGGCTGCCGGTAGCACCAGCGCACCCGCTATAGCAAATCAGGACACGGGACCCAGAAGCCTGGAAGAGGTTGTGGTAACCGCACAGAAAATTAGCCAAAATCTGCAGGAAGTTCCGATTGCAGTTTCCAGTTTTTCAGCCGAATCGCTGAGCAAGCTGGGCATCAGCAATGTTTCACAGATTGCTGACTTCGCGCCCAACGTAACGTTGGACTTTACAGCGCCGATCAGTGGCTCCTCAAGTGCCCTGGTCTCTTTTGTACGGGGTATTGGGCAGTCCGACTTCGCCATGAACTTTGAACCTGGCGTAGGCCTCTATGTCGACGGCGTTTACATGGCACGCAACATGGGCGGCGTGATTGACCTGCTGGATCTGGAGCGTATTGAGATTCTGAAAGGTCCACAGGGAACCCTGTTCGGGCGCAACACTCCGGGTGGCGCGATCAATGTGGTCACCAAAAAACCTTCTCAGGAATTGGAAGGTAATATCGAATTGACGCTGGGTGAAGATAATCGCCAGGATATTCGTGGTGTGATCAACATTCCATTGAGCGACACACTGTTCTCTTCCATTGCCGTCTCATCAAAAAATCGGGATGGTTATGTGAAACGCATACCTTACTCGGGCGCACTTCCCGCCGATCAAACTGATTTCAGGAGCATCGATCAGGGCGTGCTAAATGATTTACCTAATGGCAATGACCTGGGTAACGAAAACAGCGATACCGTGCGCGCCAAACTACTCTGGCAAGTCGCGGAAGACCAGGAGCTGCTGCTCTCCTATGACTTCACTCGCGTTAGAGAGAACTCCGCACCAACCGTGCTGGAAACCGCTGAGCTCTGGCAAACCACGGGTGGTATCGCCGGATTATACAATGCCTGTGTATCTGGCATGGGGCCTCCAGTCTGTGGCAGTATCATTGATGGTCGTACGGGTAACGTCATTGACCCCATGTTTACCGAGCGTACACCCTATGACAACCGCTTTTTGACCGGAGATAACCATACCACCTACGGCAACTCGAATTCCGGTACAGCACTAGACGCTTGGGGAATCAGCGCCACCTATGAGTGGGATATCAGCGATACGCTCTCCTTTAAGTCAATCACCGCCTATCGCGACCTGGAATCCATTTTTGGTGAAGATGCCGATATGTCACCACTGATTATCGATCACCACGGCTTCGAACTGAATCAGGAACAGATTTCTCAGGAGTTTCAGCTGGTCGGCAATGGTGAAAAACTAAAGTGGGTTGCCGGGCTCTATTACTTTAATGAAGAAGGTGAAAATAACGACTATGTACCACTCGCAGGCGGTCTGTTCCAGGTCGACGGTCCCAACGAAATTGAGAACACCAGCTATGCTGCTTTTGGCCAACTCACCTATAATATTACAGAGCCTTGGAGTGTTACCCTGGGTGCGCGCGTAACCAGGGAAGAGAAGGAGTTCACTGGAGGACAGACTGACCGGAATGACCTGAGTGCCAAGTTTGGTGTGCCATTGGCTGCCTTTCCTGATCCAACGGATACCACCCGGCTGTTTCCGCTGGGTGAGCAGGAACAGGACTTTGACGACACCTCTATTCGTGTCGGGACAGAGTATCGCTTTTCAGACAGTTTGTTTGCCTATGTATCCTTCTCACAGGGATTTAAGGCGGGCGGCTGGGATACACGCCTTACTGGCCCGGAACTGGTGGCACCGGACTTCGAAGAGGAAAGCGTTGAGTCCTATGAAATTGGTTTAAAGAGTGATTGGCTCGATAACAGACTGCGCATCAATCTCGCCGCATTTCGTACTGATTATGAGAATCTGCAATTGGTTATTCAGCGCGGCATTTCCCCTCTAACCGCAAACGCAGGCACATCGGAAATTGACGGTTTTGAGGTCGACTTCCAATGGCTGGCAACGGATAACCTCCAGGTTACCGGTAGCATGGGTTGGATCGATGCCGAATATACCAAGCTCGACTCTCGCGCCAATGATGTCGGCGTTTTCCTGGATAACGAGTTCAATAACACGCCGGAAAAAGTTGCCTCAATAGCGCTGGATTACAGTCAACCTCTGGCATCGGGCGCATCACTTGCCGTGCACCTGGACTACTCCTGGAAAGATGACCATTTCAATGACGCCGTTAATACACCGCAGCTGGCACAAGACGCCTTTGGCTTGACCAACATGTCTGTAAGATACAACAGCGCAGACGAAAAATGGCATGCAACGCTGGGTATACAAAACCTGACCGATGAGGAATATGTGATGTCCGGCTTCAATCAACCAGGTGTGGGTTACATTATTAAAACCATTGGCCGACCCAGGGAGTGGTGGCTGACTTTGGGAATGGACTTCTAATCAGATTACCCTGTAAGTGAAGTTTTTGGGGCGGGCGACCGCCCCTTTTTTAATGCTTGCAATTCAATTTCACAAACACCCTTACATCTCAGCTATTGTTATTTGGAAGTGGTCAGAGAAGCGCTATTTCGCCTCCCCTGAATCGTTTTAATTGGTTTCTCTGCCCAACAGCATATCCACAAATTGCTGCTTGGCTTCCTTTGAGACGACACGAAAACTCTCAAATGTCACATGTTGTCCAAAATCCTCTCTGTTCATCCTGATACCCCAGAGCGGAACAGCACTGAGCGGGTTCATCGAGTAACGAACATCTCCGAGAATCTGTGGATTACCCGGATATTCTATGACATACCCATCCGAGAAGTGATCAAAACGCATTATGTCTTTAAACAAAACCGAGTCCTTTTCTAAATCCGGAAACAACTCTTTATAGACAATCTTTTCAATCGCAGCACCTCTGTAGATTTGTTTTTTCACTCCAGTCCGAATGGCATCAATATAAAAGGTACCATCGGCCAGATAAACGGAGCGCCATAACACCGTGTTACCAAAAGTAGGTTTAACAACCATCCTTTCTATCTGGTGCCCTCGCTGCTTGGCCAGTTCAGAAACTGACTGCTCCGCTCGATTTGATTGCAGCGTGGCAAACAGCAAATAACTCCCCGCTAAAATAAGCGCAACACGGCTAAATACAGCACTCTTTTTTCTAAAGCCAAAAAGTACACCGACAATCAATAATCCAGTAAAAACCGGGTCAACAATGGAAACTATATTCCAGGAAACCCGCTCATCGCTCAATGGCCAAAGCAGATGCGTGCCATAACTGGTGCAGGCATCGATAAATCCGCTCAACAGATAACCCATAAAACAGTAAAGATACAGATAACCGGCAGAAAGACGTGAGCGCAAAAAGGGCCAAAACAGCAGGAAAGCCAGCAAAGCTCCAAACGGGATAAAGAACAGCGAATGGGTAAAATGGCGATGGTATTCCAGCGATAACAGCGGGTCGGAAGAGGAACGGATCAGCACATCCGCATCAGCAATCACACCCGATACTAATCCAATCAGCGTCGCAAGGCGCACATCCACTTTTCGGGCCACCGATTGGGCAACGGTCGCGCCCAGCAGACTTTGGGTAAGGATATCCATAAATTATTTAATGCCCTAAAGGTTGCCGGAATAGCTCTCGCATGAAAAGGCCGCGATTATAGCGATTGTCGGCAGAAAGGTCACTTACCGGGAATGTTGCTTAATTTGAGGCGACAAAAGGGGCCGCAATAAACCTGCCCCGTAATCTCCTTGTTATACTTGCTCCAACACGCAATCAATTTCAGTTTCAACTAACCACGCTGGATCAATAAAACGACTAACTTCAACAAAAGTGCATGCAGGTTTAGTTTTTGAAAACAGTTCACCATGTGCCTTTGCCGCCTCTTCCCAACGAGATATATCAGTAAGCATGATACGGGTTCTGATAATGTCACTTGGCTTTCCACCAGCTTCCTCAATCGCCTTAATAGATAAATCCAGGCAGTACTTTGTTTGCCCATAAACATCACCAGGGTGCTCGGTCTCACCATTTTTAACAGGGGCTGTGCCAGATACAGAAATTATATTTCCGATTCTACATGCTCTGGAAAACCCGATTGGTTCCTCCAAAGGAGAACCTGAACTCACCAACTTTCTCATTCGATTCCTCTAGCGTGCGGTTTAAAAGCTACTGCGCTTTACTCAACATCAGATCTCTATTTCATCACCATACCGCATGATGCTACATTTCTTCATGGGTAACCCAAGTATAGAGTTTATCTATGGTAGCAGAGAGTTTTACCCCTTTTACTCTTAAGGTGTGGCAAGTTTCAAATACCCGCAATTAATTATTGCTAAGCTTTGAGGCTCACACTTGCAATATGTCACATTTGACATATACTAACTCCCATGAGCCCTCAAAACAAGGAAGTTATGTGGCTGCACAGTGAAATCAAGACGCCTCCATTTTCATCAGCAGCGCGGATAGAAGCAGGTTTTTTGCTCCGACAGTTGCAGGCTGGCGAAAAGCTTAGCATGCCTCAGTCGAGACCTATGCCAATTATTGGCCAAAGGTGTCATGAAATACGTATTAATGATGAAGATAAAACATGGAGGATTATCTATCGAATAGATGATGACGCAATTATTATTTTGGAAGTGTTCGCAAAGAAAACCAATACCACGGCCAAAAAAGTCATTGGTATCTGTATATAGCGGTTAAAAGGTTACGATGATGCAATCAAATAAACAAAAAAAACTTGAAGCGAAAGGCTGGAAAGTTGGATCGGCTTCAGACTTTTTAGAACTCAGCCCTGAAGAGGAAGCCTACATTGAGTTGAAGCTTTCTCTTTGTAAGACCTTGAAGAGATTACGAACCAAGAAACGTTTAAGTCAAAACGATTTGGCTAAAATGATTAGATCAAGCCAATCCAGGGTTGCAAAGATGGAAGCCTGTGATTCTTCCGTCTCACTTGATCTGGTTATTCGGTCTTTGTTTTCAGTTGGCGTCTCTAAGAAAGATCTCGCCAAGGCAGTTTCCTCAGCGACCTGACGCAGAGGTGGATTCAAAAATAAATGCGTCCCCTTTTTGTATAATTTGCCGCAAGAGCGTTGCTTTTTCAGCCTAAATTAGCTTACATTGTTGCCATGAAACATTGGCTTTGGGTGAGTGTTTTTGTCGTCAGTGCTGGCTTAGCGCCAGTGCAATCCTTTGCTGAAAACCTACCTGAAAAAACTTATAGCGAGTTAGAACTGTCTGGCGCCGAACAAGGTCAAAAGCCTACTATGGCAGATTCAGAAAGTAAAAGTTGGTTGGACAAAAGTCACGCCTATGCATCTCAATCCACGGATACGCTCGCTAACTGGATCGATAACTTTTTTGGTGCACCACAATCCGACGTAGAGTCGGCTTATTCGTCATTGCGCCTCTCTTTTGAAAATGAATGGAAGGAATCAGAGGGTAATGATAGTAATGTTCGGTTACGCGGCAAAGTACACTTACCGCGAATTGATAAGCGTTTAAGTCTGATCTTTACCGATAGCGAAGATGGTGACAGCGATAAAGTCGATGCTGGAATTACCACCGTAACGGGCAAAAAGGAAAACACAAAGGTCGGTCTGCAATACAATATTCAGGATGAAAAGCGGTCGCGTTTGGACTTTAGTGTCGGTCTCCGTTCGTCATTCAAAGGCAAGGCTAATATACGTTATCGCTACGAGGTGCCTTGGGGCGAGCGCTTTACCCATCGCTTTACTGAAATGTTGTATTTTATAGATGGTGAAGGCTTTGGCGTTCGCAGTCGTTATGAGTTGGATCGAGCTCTCGACAAAAACCATCTGCTACGTTGGGCTAACAACCTTAAATTTTCCGAAGATACCGATGGCGTTGCCTGGTCTACCCGGCTACTTATGGGCGAGCGTCTTAATGAAAAGTCTGCCGTTTCCTACTTTGTCTGGACTGGGGGAGAAACTCGTCCCGATTACCTGACAACGTCCTATGGGTTAGGTATGCGCTACCGTCGTACCTTTTATCGACCATGGTTATTCTATGAGTTGGAGCCCGCGTATGCCTGGGAGCGTGAAGAGCTTATAGATAACCGTGAAGGAGTTGCGATCTTAACGGCGAGAATAGAAATCAATTTGGAACGTTTGCGTAATGCAGTGACAGATTAATAAAGCATTAAAGGCAGTAAAATGGGACGCGATAGACCTAACCCTTAATTCTGGGCCGACTAATTACGGTCGCCCCTGCCTTAGACGTTTGACTGAATAAAAGAGACCGGATAAGTATCAATGTAGGAACGCCGCTGCTTCATTTGAGCAAACCAGCGCGCTAGTTGAGGGAAATCCTGATAAGCCATTGCACCATAAACCTCGGCGATCCCAAAACGCGGTAACAGGGCACATTCAGCAGCGGAGAATTGTTCGGAAAAGCAGGGATTATCGCCAAGCCATTCTTCCAGTTGCTCCAGACAGTTACGCCATGCCTGTTCGCTGGTATTGATTAGCGCCCAATCCCACTCTGCTTCTGGCTTGGAACGTTTCTCAAATACCTGATCCCTTAGCGCGGGGCCGATCACTGTATCGGAATAACTCACCAGCAATCGTTGTTGGGCACGCTGCACGGGTGATCCGGGGTAGAGTTTCCCCGGCCCACAAACATCTTCCAAATATTCGAGAATGGTGTTGGATTCCCAGATCACCGTTTCTCCATCGACAAATACGGGCACCGATCCTTTGGGATTGTGCTTGATCACTTCTGGGTGTTTTTCACCCAGCACGGTATCAACTAACTGATGGTTAATCTCTAGCTCAGCCAAAGCGATGCGTACCTTCCAGCAGAAGGGGCAGTCGCTGCGGTGATAGAGAGTGATCACAGACAATCCGATATTAAAGACGCGAAAGTCTAAGTTCGCGTAAATGATCTATTACATATTCAATACGGTCGCTGCCCCAGAAAATATCTTCGCCGATAACAAAGGTGGGCACGCCGATGACGCCGAGCGTTTGCGCTTCCTCCCAGTTTTTCTCCAACTGGGCGAGATTAGCCGGAGACTCTATGGCCTGCGTTAATTCAGCGCGATCCAAACCTGCTTTATCGCCAACATTGAGAATCACTTCGCTGTCTCCGATATCCAAACCGTATGACCATTCGGCGCGCATCATCTCTACGAGGTAGGGGCGTAATACGCCTTTTTGCTCCGCTAGCAACGACCCGGCCCCTGCTTTGGTGGGCTCAGTAGTCATCGGCGGCGGATTCATGGGGATGCCCATTTTTTTGGTGATACGCGCAACATCCTGCCTTGTCAGCGGTACTTTGACCTTGGCGCGATCAGGCGATGACCTGCCGGTCCAGCCACCCAATGGACGCCAGATCAGATTGGTATGGAATTCATCAAACACCTGAAACAGGGTTTTAGATGCAATGTAGCAATAAGGGCTACGGAAATTGAAATAGAGTTTTACGTCAATTGGGGTTGTCATATGTGGCCCTCACCCTAGCCCTCTCCCAGAGGGAGAGGGGATTATTCTGTGCGGCTGGCGAAATTATCTCGCCTTATCCGCCGTTAGGAAAATGTTTACTTGAGAGAGCGCGGCTCCTCACCTTATCCTTCTAATATGCCCTTTGGGTGCTTCCCAGCGGGAGATGGAAAAAGCCAACGACATGAAAATGGCGCAAGGCTAAATCAGCATGAAGGACAGTTCCTTCTCCCTATGGGAGAAGGTTAGGATGAGGGAAAGCCAATTATTTCGCTCCTCGTTCCTTGGCCATCGTCAGCGCCAGATCTTCAATCATATCTTCCTGACCACCAACGGTGCCGCGACGCCCAAGCTCAACCAGAATATCACGAGCAGAAATACCGTATTTCTCTGCCGCTCGCTGGGCAAACAACAGGAAAGAGCTGTAAACACCGGCGTAACCAAGCGTCAGCGCATCGCGGTCGAGGCGAATCGGATGATCCATCAGTGGCACGACTAAATCTTCGGCAACATCCATGACTTTGAACAAATCCACACCTGATTCAACGCCCATACGGTAAAGCACGGCGACAAAGACTTCCAGCGGCGTATTGCCTGCACCCGCGCCTAAACCAGCCACAGAACCATCGATACGACCTGCCCCGGCATCTATCGCCGCCAATGAGTTGGCAATACCCATGCCCAGATTATGGTGGCCATGGAAACCAATTTCGGTTTCCGGTTTCAGTTCAGCGCGCAGCAATCCGATTTTTTCAGTGACCTGATCCGGCAACATATAGCCTGCCGAATCGGTACAATAAACACAGTTCGCACCATAGGACTCCATTAGTTTGGCCTGTTCCAGTATTTTCTCAGGTGGCGCCATGTGCGCCATCATGAGAAATCCGACCGTGTCCATCTTCATTTCAGATGCTAATCCTATATGCTGTTGGGATACATCTGCTTCGGTGCAATGGGTGGCCACCCGAATAGTGCTAACGCCACAATCATATGCCATTCTGAGATGATCAACGGTACCAATACCCGGCAACAACAGCGCCGAAACCTTGGCCTGCTTCATTTTGGGTACAACGGCATTCAGATATTCTTCATCGCTGTGTGCAGGAAAACCATAATTGACTGAAGCACCACCCAAACCATCACCGTGAGTGACTTCAATCAGCGGCATACCAGCTTCATCCAGGCCAGTAGCCACATCAATCATCTGCTGTAAACTGATCTGATGACGCTTGGCGTGCATACCGTCACGCAGGCTCATATCGTGGAGAGTGACTTTTTTACCTTCCAAATTCATACTGTGACCCTCCTATCCGCGCGCCGGTAATGAAATAGTGTTGTTCGCCGCTTCTTCGGCAAACATCTCTGCGGTTCGCAAACCCGCCGCCGTCATAATGTCGAGGTTACCGGCATATTTCGGCAGGAAATCACCCAGCCCCTCGACCTCCATAAATACCGAGACACGATTGCCATCAAAAACCGGTCCGTTTACCAGCCGATAGCCAGGCACATATTGCTGCACCGCTTCGACCATATCCAGTATCGATTGAGTGATCGCTTCCTGATCAGGTTCATGTTC